>JABUEW010000018.1 GCA_013314855.1 Bacillota bacterium
ATCTAATGGCGGGCACATTTTCAAATTTTGAAGAAAATGCTGAAAGTAACATTAATGTGCCCATTAACGAACAAACGTTTGACAACTCAAAAATAAATGTTATAATATTATAGTAAAGAAGTATTAAATGTTTAAAATTATTTCGTAAAACGAGGTGGAATTATGGATAAAAAAGTTAGAAGGAAAAAGCAGATGGAAGAAAATCTTACAGATAAACAGAAAGAAATACTCGCGTTTTTAAATAATGAAGTAAAGGAAAAAGGATATCCCCCTTCTGTAAGAGAAATTTGCCATGCAGTTGGATTTAAATCAACCTCAACAGTGCACACTTATCTTGAAAAATTAAAGAAAAGAGGACTTATTCAAAAGGACCCATCAAAGCCTAGAGCTATAAGAATTATTGATAACGCTGATAATAAGCCTTTTACAACTAATGAAATATATTTATGTGGTAAAAAAATAGTAAATGTCCCTATTGTAGGTAGAGTAACCGCAGGTCAACCTATCCTTGCCGTAGAGAACATAGAGGATTCTTTTCCCCTTCCTGCAGAAATTGCACAAAGTGGTGAAGTTTTCATGCTAAAAGTTCAGGGAGAAAGTATGATCAATGCAGGAATACTTGATGGTGACTTTGTAGTTGTCAGACAACAGAATTCGGCAGAAAATGGAGATATTGTTGTAGCATTAATTGAAGACGAAGCAACAATAAAAACATTTTATCGTGAAAAGGATTTTATAAGGTTGCAACCGGAAAATCCTTACATGGACCCAATTATTGTCAAGGACAATATACCAATTTTGGGAAAAGTTATAGGAGTTTTTAGAAAACTTTAAAATTATACAGTCAAACAACAATAAAATTATACAGTCAAACAACAATAATATTCTGACTAAAAATAGAGCCTTTGAAGGCTCTATTTTTAAGGTGTTGCCTGTTCCTTTCCACTATCATTGCTAAAAATAAGATTTACCGGTTTTAATGGACTTACTGTAGATATAGCATGTTTATAAATAAGTTGTTGTTTCCCGTCGCTGTCCAAAATAACTGTAAAATTATCAAAACCTTTTACTACTCCCTTTAACTGAAAACCGTTGGTAAGGTAAATAACAACAGTAATGTGTTCTTTTCTTACCTGATTTAAAAATACATCCTGTAAATTAATATTACTTTTATTCACGAAGAAACCTCCTCTTGTATAAGTTTTTTTATCTTTCACATGAGTATTCTTTAAATAAATTTTACTAGAATATTCCATAAGTTTCAATACACTTAATAACATTTTCTTTATTTTCTATATCTTTCTATGTATTCTACCATTTTTTTTAAAGCTTTAGAATAACCTTCGTCAACATCTAACCAGATAACTTCTTTAATTTTATTAAACCATGTCATCTGCCTTTTTGCATACCTTCTTGTATCTCTTTTAAGTAAATTTACAACTTCATCCAGGGTAGCTTCACCTTTCAAGTACCAAAGAATTTCTTTATAGCCAAGCCCCTGTATTGCAACAGAACATTTGTCATAACCCATTTTTACAAGACTTTCTACTTCTTTAACCAATCCCTTTTCTATCATTTCATCAACCCTCCTGTTTATTCTTTCATAAAGTCTTTGTCGGTCCATTCTAATACCAAATATAATAAAATTATAGATAGGAGGCTCACATCTGGATATTTGCTGATGGTATGAAATAGTTCTGTCAGTCATTCTATAAACTTCTATGGCCCGGATGATTCTCTTAGTATCATTTACATGTATCCTTTTTGCAGCTTCTGCATCAATTTTCATCAATATATTGTGTAAAAACTCATTGCCTTTTTCTTTGGCTAGGGACTGCAACTCTTTTCTTAGCTCCCAATTTGTATCCATTTCAGTAAATTTAATATTATATATTAGTGAATTTATATAAAGTCCCGTCCCACCAACAACGATTGGTATTTTGTTTTTATTTATTATTTCTGCTATATATTTTAAAGCAAGACTCTGAAAGCGGACTACACTAAATTCTTGGTCAGGAGTAACCTCATCTATCAAATAGTGTTTAATTCCTCCCTTTTCTTCCTCTGTGGGCTTAGCAGTTCCTATATCCATATACTTGTATATCTGCATGGAATCAGCAGAAATAATTTCCCCATTAATATACTTGGCCAATTCAACGGATATTTTTGTTTTCCCGGAAGCTGTAGGGCCGACTATAACAATTACATTATCCAATCCGTTCTTAACCTCCTTATACTTATTATACCTTATCTACATCTACAATCTTCTTTTAAACATTTTTTCCAATTCATCCTTGGATATTTTTATTATAGTTGGCCTTCCGTGAGGACATGTATAAGGATTCCCAAGCCCTGACAACTTTTTTAACATTTCCAGAGTCTCCTTGTTGTCAAGATTCATATTGGCTTTTACGGCAACTTTACATGCAATTTTATATAGTGCCCTGTCGGTAATAATATTATTATTTTCTTTTACAGGAGATGTAACAATATCAAGGAGTTCCAAAAACATTTCCTTTTCATTCCCATCACATCCTCCATATGGCACAGCTCTTATCACAATAGAATTATTGCCAAATTCTTCATAAATAAAACCCAACCTATTAAAAAATTCTTTATTTTCATCCAATGTTTTTATTTCCTGATGAGTCAAATTTATTACTACAGGTACCATAAGTGTTTGGGACATGGGTTTATTACTGGAGAATCTGCTTTTCATTTCCTCAAAAATAATTCGTTCGTGGGCTGCATGTTGGTCAATTATTAACAGATAGTCATCTTTTTGTAACAAAACATAGGTAGAGAATAGTTGACCAATAATATGTGCACCTGTTATATCCCGGGAAATACTGTTTTGCGCTTCAAGATTTCTTAAAGACTCATTTTCTATATCCTCATTTTTCTGTACCCGATTTTGCACAACTGGACTTTGCTTATCCGGACTGTACTTGTACAAATTTTGCCCGGGCTGAGCTTGGATATCCTGATTAACATAACCGGGACTGCTTTCTTTAAAAAACGTTTCCTTTTCGGTCTTCACTTCAATAATTTTGCTTCCTCTTGAAAGAGCGTTGTTAACTGCGTGGTACACAGCCCTGTATATACTCTGCTCATCAGAAAACCTTACTTCCATCTTTGCTGGATGTACATTTACATCTATGGCAGAGGGATCTATTTCTATTTTTAATACTATGAAGGCAAACCTGTTTTTCATTAAATATGTCCTGTAAGCCTCATCAATTGCAGATGTCACCAATTTGCTCTTTACATACCTTCCGTTTACAAACAATGACTGATAATTTCTATTTGACCTGGATATTTCTGCTCCTCCTGCATAACCCGTAATCCTTATTAGGTCATCCTTATAACTTATTTCTATAACAGATTTTCCTATATCCGTTCCATAAATACTTACTATAGTACTTAACAAATCATTGTTGCCAGGAGTGTGGATAATGGTAGCCCCATTACTTACAAGCTTAAAAGATATCCCAGGATTACTTAAAGCAATACGGCTTATAATATCCGATACATATCCCCCTTCCGTAGTATCTTTTTTTAAAAACTTAAACCTGGCAGGGGTATTGAAAAACAGATCCTTTACAATAACTGAAGTTCCTACAGGCGCACCTGTCTGTTTAATATATTCAATATTGCCGCCCTGTACATAAATCTGTATACCGTATGGTTTATTTAGTGTCCTTGTAACCATTTCAACTTTTGAAACGGCAGCAATACTTGCAAGGGCTTCTCCTCTGAATCCAAGGCTCAAAATAGAGGAAAGATCGTCAGAATGCTTTATTTTACTTGTAGAATGCCTCTCAAAAGCTATTATTACATCATCTTCTTCAATACCACTACCATTATCTATCACTTTAATAAAAGAAACACCACCATTTTTTACCTCCACGTTAATTCGTGAAGCACCGGCATCTATGGAATTCTCAACAAGCTCCTTTACGACTGATGCAGGCCTTTCAACCACTTCACCTGCTGCTATTTTATTTATTGTACCTTCATCAAGAGTTATAATTTTCCCCACAGCATGTTCAATCCTTCCATATCTATCTGTTAAGTTTATACATCAAATTTACTTCGCTTATTCACTTTAAAGCTTTTTGTTGCAAGTTATATAAAACATTTAGGGCCTCAATAGGAGTTAATGACGTAACATCTACCTTCTTAATTTCATTTATCAATTCATCATATTTTTTGTTGAAACCACTGTATGAAAATATATCAATCTGACCTTCCAGGGGTTTTTTACTTTTCCGTATCCTGGTTTCCTTTTTGCTTATATCTGCCTCTTCCAGTTCATTAAGTATTTCTCTCGCTCTTTTAATTACCTGCTCCGGGAGTCCGGCAAGCCTTGCCACCTGTATTCCATAACTGTCATTTGCGCCTCCTCGTACAATTTTCCTTAAGAAAACAATGTCATCCCCTTTCTCTTCTACTGTAATGCAGTAATTGTTTACACCAGGTATTTTGCCCTCAAGGTCAGTTAATTCGTAATAATGAGTAGAAAAAAGCGTTCTTGCACCTACTTTACTCTTGTCACTTATGTATTCAATCACAGCCCACGCTATGCTTAAACCGTCAAAAGTACTGGTACCCCGGCCTACCTCGTCAAGAATAAGCAGGCTCCTTGCGGTAGCGTTATTAAGAATGTTTGCTACTTCAGACATTTCCACCATAAATGTACTTTGTCCTGAAGCAAGGTCATCAGTGGCTCCAACCCGTGTAAATATCTTATCTACAACTCCGATTTTAGCTAAAGATGCAGGTACAAAACTACCTATTTGAGCCATAAGTACTATCAGAGCAACCTGTCTCATATAAGTAGATTTACCTGCCATGTTAGGTCCGGTAATAATTAAAACTCTGTTATCTTCCATGTCAAGAAAAACATCGTTAGGGACAAAGGCCCCACTTTCAATCATTTTTTCAACTACAGGATGACGCCCGTCTTTTATTATTATTTCACCTTCCCTGTTAACTTCAGGCATACAGTAGGATTCCCTATCAGCTACCTCGGCAAGGGCACATATTGTATCAACTTCTCCTATACTTACTGCAGTGTTTTTTATTCTGCTTACCTGGCCTGCTATCTTTTCCTTGATTTCAATGAACAAATTATATTCCAATTCTACTACCTTTTCTTCTGCTCCCAATATCGTATCCTCTATTTCTTTTAACTCAGGAGTAATGTATCTTTCAGAATTTGCAAGGGTTTGCTTCCTGATATAATTATCAGGCACAAGAGAATAGTAGGATTTTGTAACCTCGATATAATAACCGAATACTTTGTTAAACCCCACTCTCAAGTTTTTTATACCTGTTTTTTCCCTTTCTGATGCTTCCAGGGCTGCAATCCAATTTTTCCCCTCTGTAGAGGCTTTCCTAAGTTTATCCACATCCTTATTGTATCCACTTTTTATTATTCCTCCTTCTTTTACAGAAACAGGGGGGTCATCAACAATTGCTTTATCAATAAGGTCATAAATATCGTCCAAGGTATCCATCCTATGATAATTTTTTACATTTAAACTGCTATAGCATTCTTTTAAAAGTTTTTTTATATAAGGGACCTGTCCGATAGAGTTTTTCAAAGATACCAGATCTCTACAATTGACAGTGCCAATTACTATTTTACTCATCAGCCGTTCGATATCATAAACACTTTTTAACAGCTCCCTTATCTCCATGCGGACCATATACTTGTCCTTCATTTCAGCAACAGCATCAAGCCTTTCCTGAATATCATCCACTTTAATTAACGGTTGTTCAATCCATTTTCTTATTGTCCTACCACCCATAGCAGTTATAGTCCTATCTAATACCCATAAGAGCGACCCTTTCCTTGTCATATCTCTCATAGTGTGAGTAAGCTCAAGATGCCTTCTTGAAGATACATCCAAAACCATAAACTCTTCAATCTCATATGAATGTATATCCTGTATATGTGTAAAACTAACCTTTTGAGTTTGTTCCAGGTATGCCAATAATGCTCCTGATGCACAAATTGATAAATCTTTTCCACTTTTAAGGAATTCAACATCATTAAAGCAGAACTTTATTCTTTCCACAGCATTACTTTGTTTAAAGTACTCATCATCAAAAGGGTAAATATAAGTACTAAATCTTCTTTTGATACTTCGTATAATTGAATTATCATTGTATAGTCCTGTATTTACTATTATTTCAGATGGAGAATACTTTCCTATTTCGTCCATAAGCTTGCTTACTGTATTTCCCCAAACAATCTGAGTAGTTGAAAACTCACCTGTGGAAATATCCACGGCAGCCAGTCCGAAAAAGTATTTATTATTATATATTGACAAAAGATAATTATTCTTTTTTTCATCAAGCATTGAAGATTCTGTTACAGTACCGGGCGTCACAACTCTTATTACTTCCCTTTTTACTATACCCTTTGCAAGGGCTGGATCTTCAACCTGCTCGCATATTGCTACCTTGTAACCTTTATTAACAAGCTTTGAAATATAGGGCTCGACAGAATGAAACGGTACACCGCACATGGGAGCTCTTTCTTCCAACCCGCAATCCCTGCCAGTAAGAGTAATTTCAAGCTCCCTTGATGCAATCTCTGCATCTTCAAAAAACATTTCATAAAAATCCCCTAATCTGAAAAACAATATACAGTCTTTATATTGCTCTTTTATCTCAATATACTGCTGCATCATAGGTGTCAAGCTGCTCATTATACTACCTCACCTTCAAGATACCATGTGAGAGCCTTATTGATTTTTACCTTTACTATATTTCCGACCAGAGCTTTATTTCCACTGAAATTCACAATTTTATTTGTTCTTGTCCTTCCTGTATACATCTCTTGGTTTGTTTTACTAGGTCCTTCAACTAATATCTCAACAGTTTGATTTACCAGGGAATTGTTTATTTTTCTACTGATCCGGTTTTGTATTTCAACTAATAAATCGAACCTTTTCTTTTTAATATTTTCCGGCACCTGGTCATCCCTCTCTGCTGCAGGAGTACCCTTCCTTTTTGAATATAAAAAAGTATATGCTGTGTCAAATTCTACTTTTTTTATAACGTCAATGGTATCCATAAAATCTTCATCCGTCTCTCCGGGAAAACCCACAATAATATCTGTTGTAATGGAAATGCCGGGGATGTTTTCTTTAACCTTTTTTACCAGCTCAAGATATTGGTCTTTTGTATACCTTCTGTTCATCTCTTTAAGAATCCTGCTGCTTCCAGCCTGTAAAGGCAGGTGTAAGTGTTCACAAACCTTAGTACAGTCTTTCATGGCATATATAAGGCTGTCGGACAAATCCTTGGGATGTGAAGTCATAAAACGTATTCTTTCTAATCCGTCTATTTCATTTATCCTGTAAAGTAATTCTGCAAAGCTGGATTTATTATTCAGATCCTTCCCGTAGGAGTTCACATTTTGTCCTAGTAGTGTTATTTCTTTATAACCCTGTATAACTAATGCTTTTACTTCATTAACAATATCATCCATACTTCTGCTTCTTTCTCTTCCCCTCACATAGGGTACAATACAATATGAGCAGAAGTTGTTACAGCCGTACATGATAGTAACCCATGCCTTTACTCCATCTTTACGCACTATAGGTATACCCTCAATAATTGAACCTTCTGAATTCCATACATCCACCAAAACCTGTCTGTCTTTCAATAGTGAGTATAAAAGCTCCGGGAACCTATACAGATTGTGCGTGCCAAAAACCAGATCAACATGCCTATACTTCGAAATAATATGATCCACAACATCCCCCTGTTGCATCATGCAACCACAAACAGCAATAATTGTGTCAGGCCGCTCATGCTTTATTCTCTTCAAGGCTCCCAAGTGCCCATAAACTTTGTTTTCTGCATTTTCCCTAACACAGCATGTATTATATATAATAACATGGCTTTCTTCTATTTCATCGGTTTCTTCATACCCCATTTCAGTTAGCATTCCGGCAAGCTTTTCAGAATCATTTTCATTCATCTGGCAGCCAAAAGTAGCTATATGGTATTTCTTACCCATACCCTGGTTTAATTCTGCAACTTGCCGCATAAATTTCCTTTGCAATTCCATTTCCTTTGCAGTTACAGTCATATTTTCTTTATTCACCATCTGCAAAACCCTTTCACATTTTTATCTGCCAATATATACCATATATGTTATTTTTAATACAAAGTTTTGCCCTTTCAGCCTCTTTTCCCCCTGCATTTAAAGCATTTTTAATAAATTCAGGGTGTGTTATCAGGAAGTTTCTCATTGAACCTTTAGGGTCATCTATAAACTCATTTATCACATTATACTGGTCAACATTAATTAACCCTATATCCAAAGCCTTCCTGAAAGTTTCCTTTCCTACCTCCAGCATTGGGTAAAGGTTTATTCCATATCGTGCCAGTAATTCTTTTCCACCTTGTCTTCTGTCTACTACTACAGCGCTCCACCTAATCTGCCCGTTAATATCTCTTATTGCAGGTATCCATGCCCTCTCATAGCTTGATCCTTCTGTTACTAAATCAGCTATATGGAGGACATTTTTACTATTCAAGTTATCCGGCAAATTTACCTCATTCTTATAAAATTCATATATTGTAAGGTCTTTATATATTGTTAAATGTGGTTTATCAAGCAATTTTGCTGTTAAAAAGGAAAAAAACCAATCTCTTCTCTCTCCTCCGGAAATATAATCTATTGTATTTGTATCAATATTTTCTTTAATAAACATACACATTTGGTCTATAAGGCTTTTATAAATCCTATCACTACAATAGTTTTCCCACAGTTGCTTCATCAATTCCATAGGGAATGCATATATGTCATCTTTTGAATCATTAATAAATTCTAGTAGTTTATTTGCCTTTTCTTCATTTCCGTAAAGAAAATGAGTATTAATATAATAGGGGCCTATGGTACCTGAAGTATACCAAAAAGGCTTATCAGCCTGGCTAACCTTTAAAGCACCGGTTTCAAAAAGCCATTGTACAAGCTTTTCATGTATTGTATCCAAGACCTTCATCCTCCCCTTTACCTTGCCGGTTCATTTTTTCCAGCCACCATTCCTGGTTTTCAAGTGTCTTCATATCCTTACTTAGATGGGAAGTATCCCCTTCAGTCACAATACTAAACTTGCCTCTTTCACAATCGATTATTGTAACAGACGTATTGTCATACCATGGAAAATTAATCATTTCCTCAAGGCTGCAGTGGTAAAAAAAACACATTAAGGACCTGATTGCTGTACCATGGGTAACAACACAAATGTTTTTCCCTTTATTCTTGTTAATAATATATTTAAACTCCTCAACAATCCTGTTCTGAAACTCTTTCATGGATTCACCCCTGGGCATTTTGTGGATGTGAGGTTTGTTTTCCCATGAATCGTATTCTTCAGGCCACTTCTTCGGCAGCACATCCCAGGGCATATTTTCCCACTCACCACCGTTTATTTCCTTTAACTTATCTGTCCGGATTACCGGAAGACCTTTAGCCTTTGCAATATAAGCCGCAGTTTGCAAAGTCCTTTTCAAGCTGCTGGAATAAATGACATCTATATCCATATTTTTTAAGCGTTCTGCTACAAGCCTAGCCTGGACATGCCCTTTTTCGGTTATTTCGGAATCAGTCCATCCGTGAAACACCCTGTTTACATTTCCTTCTGCTTCAGCATGCCTTACAATTATTAATCTTGTTGCCATATCTTCACCCATCTAACTTAAGTCTTCACCCATTCAACTCCAGTTTTCCTATTATATCATATATACTACAATAATTGTACCTTTCAAGGTACTTTTCAATACCTTCTATAACTTCAATGCAGGCATTGGGATTTACAAAATTCCATGTTCCCACCATTACCGCGTGAGCTCCAGCAAGCATGAATTCAACCGCATCATCCCCTGAAGAAATTCCTCCCATTCCTATGACAGGTATTTTAACGGTTTGAGAAACTTCATAAGTCATTCTTACAGCTATAGGTTTAACTGCAGGACCCGATAGTCCCCCAAAATTATTGGCCAATACCGGCCTTTTTTTATGTATGTCAATTACCATCCCTAAAATAGTATTTATTAAGGAAACGGCATCTGCACCATTAGCTTCCGCCGCCAGAGCGATCTCTTTAATGTCCATTACGCTGGGGGTCAGTTTTACTATAAGCGGTTTCTTGCAATACTTCCTAACCTGCTTTGTTATTTCCGATATACCTTCCACGGTATTGCCAAAAGCCACGCACCCCTCCTTAACATTAGGGCAGGAGACATTCAACTCAAAAGCGTCAATATCTGTGTCCGATAATATTTCTGCCAATTCACAGTATTCTTCTATAACATTTCCTGCAATATTGGCTATAATAACCGTATTAAATTTTTTAAGAAAGGGCAGTTCCTCTTTTATAAATACTTCAACCCCGGGGTTTTGCAATCCTATGCTGTTCAATATTCCCGCAGGAGTTTCAGCTATCCTGGGGGGCTTATTTCCCTTCCTGGGTTTTATGGTAAGCCCTTTGACTGAAATACCTCCGAGCTTGTTTAAATCTATGTAATTAGAATATTCCCGTCCAAAACCGAAAGTTCCCGAGGCTCCAATAACAGGGTTTTTAAATTTAATGCCGGCTATGTCAACTTCAAGCCTGTTACTGTTACTATCTATATTAGTCATCAAAATCCACCTCTTCTCCCCAGAAGATGGGACCATCTTTGCACACTCTCTTATATTGCCAATCATCCCTTAACTTTATCTTGCATGCACAAGCAAGGCATGCTCCAATACCGCATCCCATCCTTTGTTCAAGGCTCACCTGGCACTTTATCCCTGCTTTAGAAGCTAGTTCTACAACTTTCTTCATCATTGGCCCAGGACCGCATGTATATATTATATCATACTTTTCCCCTTTAATTCCCTCTTCTAGAATTCTTTTTTCCAGTAAATCAGTAATAAAACCTTTCTGACCCAGGCTACCGTCATCGGTAGATATTATCAATTCATGAGAATTGTGCTTAAAAGCCTCTTCCAGTACAACATAGTTTTTGCTTCTAAATCCAATGTATGCAGTTTTGTGGACACACTGTTTTTGTTCCAATAAAAATAGAAGTGGAAATATCCCTATACCTCCGCCCACAACAGCAATGTTTTTGTAATTTTCAGAAAGGTCAAAATGACTCCCTAAGGGACCAATCAAATCCAAAACATCGCCGGCTCTCTTTTTAGCAAGATAACTTGTACCTGTACCCCTTTTCTGGAATACAATAGTCACATTTTTATTCTCCCTATCAACTGAACAAATACTGACAGGCCGCCTTAAAATTGCATTAAACCCCTCACAACACTTTATATTTACAAACTGCCCCGGCTTTGCATTTTGGGATACATATGCCGATCTAAAGGTTAGTTGGTAAATACCAGTGACAAGTTCTCGATTGCACACAATTTCTTCTTGTAACATTAAGGACATGTTTTGCCTACTCCCAATTCTCTGTTTATATCATCTCTCATTCTAATGACTTCCGCCCTCGCAGCTTCGTCAAATTTTTCCTCACTGTATTTATTTTTCCAGGTTTCAGAAGCATATGCATACATTATGCTCCTGGAAGCATTAATAATAGCACCAAGTCCATCACAATTAAAGGAATGCACTACATCTTTGGCGGTCCCGCCTTGTACTCCATAACCCGGGACAAGTATATATGCATGTTTCATAATACTTCTTAATATTTTTGCCTGGTTAGGATATGTAGCTCCTACTACAGCTCCCACGCTGCTATAACCATATTTCCCAATCAAACTTTTACCCCAATCATTAACATACTCTGCTAATATTTCGTAAACACTTTTACCTTGATGGGTCAGCAAATCCTGGAGTTGTCCTGAGGATTTATTAGAAGTCTTAACCAATATAAAAATGCCTTTATTATAGCTTTTGCAGTCATCGATGAAAGGTTTTATTCCGTCATAACCTAAAAACGGGTTTACCGTTAATGCATCCGCATCAAAAACAGTTTCACACACATCTTCATCGATCCTAACTCTACCCAGGAATGCTGAAGAATATGCTTCAGCAGTACTCCCTATATCATTTCTTTTTCCGTCACATATGATTACAAGTCCTTTACTGCGTCCATACTGAATAGTCCTATCGAGTACTTCAATTCCATATATTCCATACAGCTCGTAATATGCCGATTGGAGTTTTAGTGCGGGTACCAGCTCATCTACTGCATCAATTATTCTTTTATTAAACTCAAAAATTGCCTCGGAAACACCTTTTAAATTTTTGCCATAATTATTAAAAGCCTTTTGTTTTATAAATGACGGCACAAACTCAATTCTTGGGTCAAGCCCCACAACCGTGGGATTGTTCTTTTCTTTTATCTGAGTAATGAGTCTGTCTATAAACATGTTCTTATAAATTCCTCCTTTTAATCATTTTCCCATTTTATTATAATAATACCTTCTCCCTAACAACAGCTTTCCCATTGACTATTGTATGGTAAACAACACCTTTTAGTCTAAAACCATCAAAAGGCGAGTTTTTACTTTTTGATTTAAATTTATTTACATCTATAATTTGTTCTTCGTTTATATCAATAATAGTTATATCAGCAGTCCGCCCTTCTCCAAGTACACCTTTATTCAGTCCTAATATTTTGGAAGGATTAAAGCACATTTTTCTTACCACATCTTCAATAGTTAGGATTCCAGGGTCAACTAGGTATGTAATTACCAGGGGTAGGGCCGTTTCAAAGCCTACCATGCCACTTGCGGCCAGATTAAACTCAATATTTTTTTCATCAATATGGTGAGGTGCATGGTCTGTGGCAATAATATCAATCGTCCCATCTCTTAAGCCTTCTATTACAGCCTCTACATCCTTTTTTGTTCTAAGAGGAGGATTTACCTTTGCCATTGTATTAAAATCTCCACAAGCGTCCTCTGTCAACGAAAAATAATGAGGACATGTTTCAGCAGTTACTTTCACTCCTCTTTTTTTTGCATTGCGTATTAAGTCTACAGAAGCTTCGGTACTTACATGAGCAATATGAATACTTGTATTTGTATATTCAGCAAGCAAAAGGTCCCTTGCAACCATTACAGATTCGGCAGCAGAAGGAACTCCCTTTAACCCCATAATGGTAGATTGGTAACCTTCATTCATTACACCTTCATCAGCCAAATCCAGATCCTCACAATGGGAGATTACAGTAATATCAAACATTGATGCATATTGAAGGGCTTTTTTCATTAAAGAAGAATTCATAACAGGTTTTCCATCATCTGATATTGCAACTGCACCTGCAAATTTAAGTTCACCAATTTCCGCAAGTTCTTCACCTCTTTGTCCCTTTGTTATTGTACCTATAGGATATACATTAACATAACCTTCCTGTTTTGACTTATTAATTATATATTTTATGACGGTTTGATTATCAATTGGAGGATTTGTATTGGGCATACATGCAACTGAAGTAAAACCTCCCATTGCAGCACTTGCTGTTCCTGATTCTATATCTTCCTTATACTCATATCCCGGGTCCCTCAAATGGCAGTGAGCGTCTACAAGCCCAGGTATTACATACTTCCCTGTCGCATCAATCAAGTCGCTGCTTGTAATTTCAATGTCTTTACCTATTTCCCGAATTATTCCGTCTTCTATGACAATATCAAAAACTCCATTTCTTCCCGTTCTTGCATCAACAACATGTCCGTTTTTAATTAGCAGCTTCACTCATACCACCCCTTCTTGTCAAAAGATATAAAAGTGCCATCCTTACTGCTACACCATTAGTCACCTGTTCATTAATAAGAGATTGTTCACCATCAATTATTGATGTTGTGAGCTCCACACCCCTGTTTACCGGACCGGGATGTAAGACAAATGCGTCTTTTTTAGCCAGCATCAGGCGTTTTTCATCTAATCCGAAGAATCTTGAGTATTCTCTTATAGTAGGAAATAACCCTTTTTTCTGTCTTTCCAATTGTATTCTCAATCCCATTACCACATCAGCATCAATTAAAGCTTCCTGAACTGTATTGTAAACCTTAACTCCTAACTTTTCCATCAATGGAGGCAACAAAGTTGCAGGACCTGCAACGCAAACATTAGCTCCAAGTTTAGTCATCCCCCATATGTTGCTTCTGGCAACCCTACTATGGTAAATATCTCCAATAATAGCTACTTTAAGGCCTTTCAAACTTCCTTTGACTTCCTTTATAGTGAACATGTCAAGCAAGGCTTGTGTAGGATGTTCATTTATTCCATCGCCGGCATTAATGACCGAAGATTTCACGTTTTTTGCCAGTAAAGCAGGTGCACCGGACATAGGGTGTCTTATTATTATGACATCCGTACCCATTCTGTCTATGGTCCTTCCTGTATCAATAAGGGATTCACCTTTTGCTACGCTACTGGCGGTTGATGAAATGTTTGCTGAACTTGCTCCCATATACTTAGATGCGAGTTCAAAAGAAAGACGCGTTCTTGTACTGTTTTCATAGAACAAAGTTACAATTGATTTACCTTGCAGGTGAGGAGTTTTTTTATTGTTTGACATTAATATCATTTTCATTGTCTTTGCTGTATCCAGAATATATTCAATTTCTTCAGCAGATATATCCTTAAGTCCCAGTAAATCTTTTCTTTTCAGGTTCATTCTCTCCCATCCTTTTAAAGAGTATAGTTTTCCTCATTATATTATTAAAATATTATTAAAAAAATAGTAAGGATTTTATCCTTACTATTTTCCCGGAAACTTTAGCCTTTACCCGGTTGGGTTATGGTTACCTTGTTTACTCCATCTATTTCCGCCAGCTTAACATTAACTAATTCATTCCTTGAGGTGGGGACATTTTTTCCTACATAGTCTGCCCTTATCGGTAATTCCCTGTGGCCTCTGTCTATCAGCGCTGCCAATTGGATCATTTTAGGTCTTCCAAGGTCCATGATTGCCTCAATGGCTGCTCTAACCGTCCTTCCTGTATATAGGACGTCATCAACAAGTATAACTATTTTATCAGTAACAGTAAAATTAATTTCTGTTGCATTAATAACAGGATGCTCAGCCAGCATACTCAAATCGTCTCTATAAAAAGTTATATCCAATATACCTACGGGGACAGATTTACTCTCCACTTCAGCTATTTTTCGGGCTATTCTCTTAGCAAGAGGAACGCCTCTTCTTTGTATTCCTATTAATACTACATTATCTGTTCCCTTGTTTCTCTCAATTATTTCGTGAGCTATCCGTGAAATTGCTCTTTTTATTTCAATTTCATCCATTATTTGAGCCTTTTCCAGCATATTCTCCACTCCTAGTATTAAAAAAGCTCCCTGCAAAGAATACAAGAAGCTAATTATTATTTACAATTAATGTCCAGCGCTAACCGGACCAAACACTACACACCTTTGCAGCCTCACAGGACTTATTTAAAAGGTTCCTATTTAATTAATAATTATATTATCATATGTATTATCCCTTGTCTATAGTTTTTGACATTTTTCTACTCTCAGTTTGTCCAATAACTCTTTGAAATCTTGAGGAAGTTCTGCTTCAAACTCCATATACTCACCTGTTACAGGATGATTAAACCCTAGCAATTTTGCATGAAGGGCCTGACCTTTTATTACATATCCATAATCTTTGTCCTTTCCCCCATAAACTTCATCTCCTATTACCGGATGGCCGATATAAGACATGTGGACACGAATTTGATGAGTTCTGCCCGTTTCAAGCGTTAACTCTACATATGTAGCCCTGTTAAACCTTTCAAGCACTCTGAAATATGTTATTGCTTCTCTACCGTTCTTAGTATTAACAGACATTTTCTTTCTATTAACAGGATGTCGTCCTATGGGCAGGTTAATTCTTCCAGTGTTTTCTTTTATTATTCCTTTAACCAGTGCAACATATACTCTTTTTATACTGTGTGTTTTAAGGCTTCGGGAAAGCTCTCTATGAGCCTCATTATTTTTTGCAATAACAAGGATACCCGAGGTATCTTTATCCAGCCTATGAACAATGCCGGGCCTTATAATGCCGTTTATATCCGAAAGGTTTTCTCCACAGTAACTCATAAGGGCATTAACCAAAGTGCCAGAATAATTTCCTGCAGCAGGGTGCACAACCATTCCCTTAGGTTTGTTTACTATTAATATGGAGTCATCTTCATACATTATATCCAATTCAATGTCTTCAGGTACAATATCAAGTTTTTGCGCTTCAGGGATGGTTACACATACCTCATTCCCAATCTTAAGCTTATAATTTGTCTTGACAGGGCTGCCATTAACAAGGACCAGGTTGTTATTGATAAGCTTTTGTATATAAGTTCTGGAAAGCCATGTCAGTTTGCCGGCAAGCCAAGTATCTATTCTTTTATTATCTACATCCGACAATAGATTTATTTGTTCCTTCATTAAACCTCCATGGCGTCACGCTTGTTTTTGGTAAAAAAATAAAATAAATATGGCCAGGGTAATTGTACCTATTACTATAAACGAGTCAGCAACATTAAATGTTGGAAAATTATATGTGCCGAAATAAAAATCTAAAAAATCCGCAACACTGCCCTTTGAAACCCTGTCAATCAAATTTCCTATTGCTCCTCCAAGGACAAACGACAATGACAGTTTCAGCATCTTGTTCTCTGTCTTAAAGAGAATATATCCCATTACAACAGAAAAAATAATCGTTAAAGGTATAAAAATATACACCCTATTTTGCAGTATTCCCCAAGCAGCACCCTTATTTTCATGGTAAGTAATATAAAAAAACTTATCAATAACCGGTATTAAACTATTATATTCTACATTCTTTACAATTATATATTTACTTGCCTGATCAAATACAATAATTAGTGCAATTGTAATAATCCAAATTAAGTTTCCCATTACTAATCCCCTTATTCAGTAATATACCATTTGACTATATTATTATACTCATCCCATGTATAAGGGTCAAGGTCACCCCTGATATTCTTATTATAAAAGATTGCATCATAGTAAAAGTACAATCCAATGTATGGAACTTCATCATCAATAATATTCTTCATTTCTGAAAACAATATTTTCCTAACCTCATAATCATTTTCCTCAAATATGCGATGGATGTAATCATTTACCTGTTCATTATTAAAACCCGCAATATTATATACCGTCGTATTGCCGGTATATAAAGAATAGGGCATGTACCAGGTTGAATACAGGTATGATATATCCGGGAAAGAAGGAACTGTACATCCCAATAGGGCTATATCATATCTTTTCCCATTAACAAGCTTTAAAACGTCTTCCCACTTTGCTTTACGGACACTAGCGTTAATCCCTATTTCCGTTAAACAATCACTGATTTTTTCTGCAACTTTTACTCTAGTTTCATTTTCTTCATTTACTAATATTTCTAATTTAACAGGCCTCCCCTGATTTAAAATTTCAAGTTCAACATTTTCTGCTTCAAATGCATTATCTGAGTTATAAATCCACGACCCTGGAATTACCGGTATACCGGAAGGTACAGCCTGCCCCAGCATAACCGTTTCTATTATTTCCTTCCTATCTATAGATGAAGCTATTGCCTGTCTTACTGCCTTATCCTTTAAAAATGAATTTGAAAGGTTTAAAACCAAAAAATCAAATTTATTACTAATAAATTTTTTTGCAAACACATCAGGTTTATTAAAATATCTATTGAATTGTTCGTTTTCAACATTAATGACATCAACTGTTCTCATCTGAAAAGCATTGAAAAGATCTTTTGAATACTCATATAACTGAATACTTATTTCAGGAATATAAGGTATATCTTCAGCATTATTAACTTTTTTATACCACCATGTCCTGCTTGCTTTAAGTGTAATATTTTTTCTCTCTTCATATGAGTTTATACTGTAAGGCCCCGTACCTGGCGGAAATTTGGTTTTATAAGCATCTTCCATGTTTCCTTTAGTAAAAAAACGTTTTGGTATTATTGGGAAAGTCATTAACTCAGGTGTAAATGAATTTGGTTTTTTCAATATAATCTTAATTGTATTATTATCAACAGCTGCAAAAGAATTGACATTTGACAGGTTGAATTTATAGATTGAATCATTTTCAAGACTCATTATGGTTTTTATTGTAAATTCCACATCTTCAGCCGTTAACGGGAAACCGTCCTGCCAAGTAACACCTTCTCTTATATGAAATGTCCAGGTATACCCGTCTTCTGATACATACCAACCATCAGAAAGCCAGGTTGACGGGCGCTGATCCTTTTCAAGCTTTACCATGCTTTCATATACAAGACCTATATATTTTTGAATATAAATATTTTTAGTAGTAATTGGGTCAAGGGTATCCGGATATGTGCTGAATAATTTAAGGGTCCCGCCTTTAACAGGACCTTTGTCCACTATATTGACGGAATTTTGTTTATTGAGCAATGTAATATTTTGTTTATTGTCTCCATTGCCGAGTTCATTGATATCACAGGCAGACACACTCAACAGTAAAACCGTTATAATAAAAAACAATGCATGAATAGTGCCCAAATTATTAAATGTTTTTTGAGTTCTCAAGCTGTTAAAATTTTCACTCCTTATACAACCTATTTCTACAGCTATTTTCTGGGTTCAACTATTAGCTTAATGGCAGTTCTTTCTTCCCCATCAATTACTATGTCTGTAAATGCAGGTATACATATAAGCTCCATTCCAGAAGGTGCTACGAAGCCGCGAGCTATTGCAATAGCTTTTATAGCCTGGTTAATTGCACCGGCACCTATCGCTTGCATTTCAGCTGTACCTTTCTCTCTAATAACACCTGCTAATGCCCCTGCAACAGAATTTGGATTGGATTTTGCTGAGACCTTTAAAACATCCATAAAAGTTTACCTCCCGAGCAAAAATAATAGTTTTTAATTAATGTTTATTACATTATTAATGTTTATTACATTACTAAATATACATATTCTACAAATATTTCAAAAATCCTTTTTTTTTAACTAAGATTTTATTATAAATTTTATACATTTAATATTTGCGTTATTCTACTTATTTTAGTTGTCCATCCATTTTTATCATCAATATCCAGAGCAACAGCATTAAACTGCACACTCCCTTTTGCTATTTCAAATTTCATAGGTATAGAGGTTAAAAACTTTTTTATAATAATATCTTTATCCACTCCAAGTATTCCATCATAAGGCCCTGTCATTCCCACATCAGTTATATATCCAGTCCCTAAAGGAAGAATCCTTTCATCTGCTGTCTGGACATGGGTATGCGTACCCAACACACAACTTACCCTGCCATCCAAATACCAGGCCATAGCGTATTTTTCCGAGGTAGCTTCGGCATGCATATCTACAACAATTAATTTTGTGAAGTTTTTCAGGTATTGAATTTCTCTTTCTGCTGCTTTAAAAGGACAATCAGTATTTTCCAGAAAAACTCTGCCCATTAAATTTAGGACACCTACTACGCCCTTTTCAGTACGAACAATAGTGGAACCCTTTCCGGGCAATTCCTGGGGATAATTGGCGGGTCTAACAATTCTTGTATCTGTATCAATAAAATTAAAAATATCTTTTTTGGACCAAGCATGGTTTCCTAAAGTAATCACATCAATACCTGTGTTAAATAATTCCTGTGCCACAGCATATGTTATGCCAATCCCCCCTGCAGCATTTTCACAGTTTGCTATGCAGGAATCTATCGACATACTTTTCTTCATTTCAGGTATAATTGCCTTCACTGCTTTTCTTCCAGGATTTCCAACTATATCACCAACAAACAATATTTTCAATATATAATCCTCCATTTCTTTGTTTCCTCAAAAAAGTCAAAAAAGCGTGTTTCCACGCTTTTTATTAAAATCCCTACTTTGCATATTCAATAGCTCGAGTTTCTCTAATAAGGTTTACTTTAATCTGACCTGGATATTCAAGTTCAGATTCAATCCTTTTGACTATTTCACGTGCCTTCAGTACAACCTCTTCATCTGAAACATCTTCAGGTTTAACAATAATCCTGATTTCTCTTCCTGCCTGGATAGCATAAGACTTTTCAACTCCATCAAAAGAGTTGGCTATCTCTTCCAATTTCTCAATTCTCTTGATGTATGACTCTAACGTTTCTCTCCTTGCTCCCGGCCTTGCCGCCGACATTGAATCAGCTGCCTGGACAATTACAGAAATAATAGATGTTGCTTCTATATCTCCATGATGTGCCAGGATTGCATTTATAACATCATTTCCTTCTTTATATTTCTTTGCCAAATCGGCTCCGATATTTACATGTGAGCCTTCAACTTCATGGTCGATTGCTTTTCCTATATCGTGCAGCAAACCTGCCCTTTTTGCAAGCGTTACATCAACACCAAGTTCTGCTGCAATCATCCCGGAAATTTTGGAAACTTCAATGGAATGATGTAAAACATTCTGACCATAGCTTGTTCTGAACTTAAGCTTTCCAAGAAGTCTGATTAATTCAGGGTGCAATCCATGTACTCCTGTTTCGAATGTAGCATTATCCCCTTCCTGCCTTATAATATTTTCTACTTCTTTTTTAGCCTTTTCCACCATTTCCTCAATTCTTGCAGGATGGATCCTTCCGTCAAGAATCAGTTTTTCAAGGGCTATCCGCGCTATTTCTCTACGAATCGGGTCAAATCCCGAAAGGATTACAGCTTCTGGTGTGTCATCGATTATCAAATCAATACCTGTTAATGTTTCCAGAGTCCTGATATTTCTTCCTTCCCGGCCTATTATTCTTCCTTTCATTTCATCATTGGGAAGTGGTACCACTGATACAGTAATTTCCGATACATAGTCAGCAGCACACTTTTGTACTGCACAAGCAATTATTTCTTTTGCTTTTCTGTCGGCTTCCTCCTTTGCTTTAGCCTCAAGGTCTTTAACAAGCATTGCCATTTCATGTTTAACTTCACTTTCAACACTTTTTAAAAGAAACTCTTTGGCTTCATCAGTTGTGAGCCCTGATATCCTTTCAAGCTCTTTTAATTGTTTTTCTTGAAGCTCTGTAACATTCACCTGCTGCTCTTGAACTTCTTTAATTTTCTTATTAAGAAGCTCTTCTCTCTGTTCCAGTAATTCAAGTTTTTTATCAAGAGTTTCCTCTTTTTGCATAAGTCTTCTTTCAAAACGTTGAATTTCATTTCTTCTTTCCTTTATTTCCCTATCAAGCTCAATTCTGCTTTTATGAATTTCCTCTTTAGCCTCAAGAAGAACCTCCCTTTTCTTACTTTCAGCTGCTTTTAGGGCTTCACTTAATATCCGTTTTGATTCCTGCTCGGCACTACCTATTTCAGCCTCAGCAACCCTTTTTCTATAATTAATCCCAAACCGGAACATTATAAATGAAGCAATAACTGCAATTAATATGCCTACTGCTAATCCTGTAAAAAACTCAATAATAACTCACACCTCCTCAATATTCAGTTTTCAATGGACATTTTTATATTACCTAAACTATTGGTTAAATTATTGGTGTTCTTAGCACAAATTAATTGTAATCTTTTTTAAACTAAGTGTCAAGAATTAAATACTGTTGTCATTTAAAGCCTTCCGACATTTTCATTTCCAGCCATTGCTGTCTTGTTATAAGTACTTGCCTAGGTTTACTCCCTTCAAATCCTCCTACTATACCCCTGGCCTCCATTTGGTCAATCATCCTTGCCGCCCTTGCATATCCTACTTTAAACCTTCTCTGCAGCAGAGAAACCGATGCCTGTCCTGCCTCGATAACCATTTCAATAGCTTGTGGAAGAAGCTCATCACATTCTTCTTCTATATTATCATCATTCGAAATATTGTTGTCAATCTCATCTATTATGCTATTATCGTATTCTGTATTGCACTGTGACTTGATAAACTCTACAACCTTTTCAACTTCTTTATCACTCACAAAAGTTCCTTGTACCCTTATAGGCTTTTGCTGCCCTGCAGGATAAAAAAGCATATCTCCCTTACCTAATAATTTTTCAGCTCCTCCCATGTCCAGTATAGTTCTGGAATCTACCTGAGACGATACTGCAAATGATATTCTTGAAGGGATATTTGCTTTTATAAGACCTGTAATTACATCAACCGATGGCCGTTGAGTGGCTACTACAAGATGCATTCCTGCTGCTCTTGCCATCTGTGCCAAACGGCAGATAGCATCTTCTACATCACCCGGAGCCACCATCATTAGGTCAGACAACTCGTCAATAATAATCACAACCAAAGGCAAAAAATCCTGCTCTCCTAACTGGGCAACCTCTTCATTATATCCTCTTATATCCCTTACTCCTTTTTCAGCAAACAATTTATACCTGTTTACCATTTCCTGTACAGCCCAATTTAAGGCACCTGCAGCCTTTTTAGGGTCGGTTACTACAGGTATGAGCAAATGGGGAATACCATTATATACACTAAGCTCAACTACCTTTGGGTCAATTAAAAGCAATTTTACCTCATCAGGAGATGATTTATAAAGAATGCTCATAATTAAGCTATTGATACACACACTTTTCCCTGATCCTGTAGCGCCTGCAACTAGTAAATGCGGCATTTTTGCAATGTCGGCTACTATACATTCTCCGGATATATCCTTTCCTACCGCAAAAGCTACTTTTGAAGAGTGTTGGTTAAACTCTTTTGATTCAATAACTTCCCTTAAAAAGACCGGGGTGATTTCCTTATTGGGCACTTCAATTCCCACTGCTGCTTTCCCAGGGATAGGAGCTTCTATTCGTACTCCTGAAGAAGCAAGGTTTAATGAAATATCATCTGCCAGACTCACAATTTTACTAACCTTTACCCCTGTATTAGGCTGAATTTCAAATCTGGTAACTGTAGGCCCCATGGTAACATTAACAACTTTTGCTTCTACACCAAAGCTTCTAAGCGTTTCTTCAAGCTTTTTCGCTCCTTCAAGGGCAATGCTTTTATAGACACGGACACTTTTACCATTTTCCGTATTACTATTTAATAGACTTATAGGAGGATATTTATAAAGTATTTCCCGTATTTTCCCGTTAGATTTAGATCCTTTTCGTTTTTGGAAATCAATAACTTTTAATTCATCTAATTTATTTGATGTATCAATTTCAGGATTAACCTGAATTCCCGGCAAATTAACGTTAATTTCTACACTGTCGTTGTGTAATTCATCGTTTAATAACATATTATTTTCTTCAATGTTATAAACATCCTTACTCTCTTTTCCCTCTCTAATGCCTTCAATAAGTTTTTTCACACCATTTACCAAATCAGCTCTTATTTTTTTTGCTAATCCATATATTGAAATATCAGTTAACAATATTATGTTTATTATGGACAAAGAAGTTAATATAATGATAGTACCTAATGGTTGAAAAACCAAAAGGAGGGGTAGTGCAACAATTCCTCCCAAAACTCCTCCTCCAACAAGATTTTGGCCTTCCCTGTAAAACATAAGGATACAGTCTATTGGAGTACGGTTTTGATAATAGCTATATTGGTAGGTGCCTACTTGAAAAATTGACGAGATTAAAACCAACAACGTAAATGTATATGTGGCTTTCGTTTTTATATAAGCTTTATCCTTTCTAAATATTATAAGCACTGCGTAAATTATTACCAATACAGGGATTAGGAAAGATGGTATTCCTGCTATACCCATAAGTAGTTTTCTTATCAAAAGTCCAAAAATTCCTATTGAATTATCTATGTAGTAACCTAGAAATATAAGTAACCCTAAGGCTAAAATTAGTATTCCGGCTATTTCAGCATAAATTCCCTTATTAAGTTTTTTATTGTTTTTTTTATCAAGCTTTTTCTTTATTTGATATTTTTTCTTTTGTTTTTTTTGAAGACTCACTGTTACACCTCCGAAAATATTGCAACTAATATTTTTTTAATTATATATATTTTATTTATTATGATATCATAGTTTAACTGAAATTTCCAGAGTGTGTTTTTAAGTATAATCTACAAAATATTACACAATTTCAAAAAATTTTTGAAAATTATATGGAAAACCAATACAATATGTATTATAATTAAAAATGATAATCAGATAATGTATATTATGTTAATATCTGCAGAAAGAGGGGTAAAGTTACTTATGAAATTATTTGGGAAATCTTCAAAGAAGTCTACAAAAAAGTCTTCTAAAAGCGTTGTCACTGCAGCCTCAAAAGTTGTTAAAGACTTACCTTCAATGAAAAGACTTTTTAGCAGAGTTACGTTTTACCGTATCCGTAATAAATTGATTGTTGCATTTACAACCTTAATCATCCCAATGGTTCTACTAGGTATTATTTCTTATTCAACCGCCGCAAGCTCTATTAAAAATATTACTAGAAACTCAACGGAAGATACTATGCTCCAAGCCTCCAAGTACTTAGAATTATTGTTCCAAAATATTGATTCATTTTCCATGCAAATTTATCTGGATCAGACTATTCAAGACTATCTCTCAAATAAGGACGGCAGGCTGACCAAAACCGACTATGAGATGTTCCAACTAAGGCAGGACGTAGAAAAAGCTTTTTCCAGGTACACTTTTTCAAATAAGGATGTTTCAAATGTATTGATTGTTGGAGAGGAAGGCAAGTATTTTTCAATGGCGTCCAACATAAAATACAATTTTGATTACAATGCAATAAAAGAGACAAGAGTGTACCAGTTGATATCTTCAGGAGAGGGGAAACTGGTATGGCTTGGGAATCACAGCGAACTGGATGAAATTGTATATGATAAAAAATCTGATTTTTCAATAAGCGCTGCCAGAATTATAAGAAGTATAAATTCTTCAAAACCGATAGGACTTTTGCTAATAGACCTTAAGCTTGAAATTATTGATTCGTTGTTTGACAATATGAATCTCAATGAAGGCAGTGAAATTCATTTCATAAGTCCCGACGGTTATGATTATTCCTGTGTAAAAAGCGGCAAAGAAGATGAAACCGTTACGCCATTGGATGTAACAAGTCATTCTTTTTATAAGTCAATTAAGGAAAGCGAAGATATTAATGGTTCATCAACAGTGTCTATACATAAAAAGAGATATCTTATGTTGTATCAAAAAATCGGCAGTTCCGGTTATACTCTTATGAGCCTTATTCCGGAATCTGCCCTTCTTGGTGCCGCAAAGAGGATTGCAAGTGTAACTGCTGTTCTGGTCATACTTTCAATAGCCTTTGCATTAGTAATTGTAACAGTTATGGCAACTGGAATCGGACGGGTTATTAATAAGATAACCTATGTTGCAGAGCAAGCTTCAACAGGCAACCTCACTGTAGAATCCAAATCTGACCGAAAGGATGAGTTGGGATTTTTGTCAGGTAGTATTTCTTCCATGATTACCAATATGAGAGGACTTATAAAGCAAGTAATTGACCTTACTCAAACTGTTTCTAAATCAGCATCTGTAGTCTCAAATACTAGCCAGGACGTTTCTCAAGTTTCACATGAGATATCCGTTGCAATACAGGAAATTGCCCAGGGTGCATCTTCTCAAGCAAGTGATGCAGAACAGGGTACAATAAAAATGAGCGAATTAGCACTTAAAATTAATAATGTAGCTGAAAATGCCAGGTCAATCGAAAAATTTTCCAAAGAAACACTGGCTTTGACACACAAGGGAATATCTTCTGTCGAAGAATTAACAGATAAATCTATGAAAACCATTGATATTGCTAACATGATCATTTCAGATATACAGGCACTAGGGAAAAATTCTGATTCCATTGGTGAAATTGTAGATGTAATATCAAAAATTGCCAGCCAAACTAATTTATTGGCATTAAACGCAGCTATTGAAGCCGCAAGAGCCGGTGAAATGGGCAGAGGATTTTCCGTTGTTGCCAGTGAAGTAAGGAAACTTGCTGAACAGACTATGGCCGCCTCCCGTGAAATTGCAGCACTGATAAAATCTATTCAGTCCCAGACCGTTAAAACTGTTGAAAAGGCTACAATGGCAGAGGGTATAATTAATTCACAAAATACTGCTGTCCAAAATACTGCTTCGGTTTTCAAAAATATATCATCTTCTATGGACCTCCTCGTTCAAAAAATAGGCCAGATAATGAATTCCATTTCCGAAATGGAAAAGAATAAGGAAGACGCCCTTACTGCCATACAAAATATTTCTTCAGTTTCTGAAGAGACTGCCGCATACTCACAGGAAGTTACAGCATCAATTGAAGAACAGGTATCCAGCATAGAAGAGCTGGCTTCTTATGCAAAAGAGTTGAACGAAGCTGCAAATAAACTTATGAATGAGATTAGCATTTTTAAAATTGAATAATCAACTATAAATAATCAACTATATTTAATTTACATACTTAACAACGCCTGCAATGAATTACAAAGAGTATAATCCAGGCTAAAAGACAGCTAAAGAAAAACAGGCGTTGTTTAAATTTTCTCAAAATTGGCTTTAATAATGGTACCGGGCTGTAATTCAGGTTTCAAAAATGTTTTTGGTGATGTGCTGACTATCCTGTTAATAACATATTCATTATCTTGAAGAGAATAAACTTCCACTTTTTCTCCCAAATATTCAACTTCAAATAACTCACTGTATTTATCGGCACTATATCCAAAAATAACATTGTATGGCACGATTGTGTAAAGTATCACATCAAACCCTCTCCTTGCAACTGTTTTTCAAGTTTTTCTTTTCTCCTGATTTGAATCAGCTCATAAAGCTTTTCAAGAGCTTGTGAAAGTCCCCCCAATTCTTTTATGAGTCCGTATTGTACCGCTTCTTCTCCAAACAAAACAGTCCCAACATCATTTGCAAGCTCACCTGTTTTAAGCATCAATTCCCTGAATTTTTCCCTACTTATATTGGAGTTCTTGGAGACAAATTGTACAACTCTTTCTTGCATTCTGTCAAAATATTCATATGTCTGCGGGACTCCAATAATAAGTCCATTTAGCCTTAAAGGATGTATTGTCATTGTTGCTGAAGGTGCAATAAAAGAATAGTCTGCTGCTACTGCCATAGGAACACCAATACTGTGACCTCCTCCCAATACCAAAGAAACCGTGGGTTTTGACATACTTGAAATCATTTCTGCAATTGCAAGCCCTGCTTCCACATCTCCTCCTACAGTATTTAAAATCAACAAAAGTCCATCTATTTCTTCTTCCTCTTCTATTGCTACCAGCTGAGGTATCACATGTTCGTATTTTGTCGTCTTATTTTGCGGCGGCAATATAATATGGCCTTCTATTTGCCCTATTATGGTAAGGCAATGAATATTACCCCTAGAATTTTTTACTGCAGGGCTACGGCTTATTTCGCTTGCATCAACTATTTCTTCATGTCCTTGAGACCCATTGGCCTTTTCACTGATTTTTCCTTCACATTTGTCTTTATCAATAATCTTGCTAAATGTAACCTTGTTTTCTCCTGTCATACTACCTACCACTCTCCACCATATTCCTTCTCTTAACTTCCTTGTTTTTAATACAGGTCCGGTAATATTATTTTCATTTATACCGGTTTTTAATCTTTATCATGTAAAAATCTACTAACAACAAAAACTCAAGGGGTGTAACCCTTGAGTTTTCACAATTTAATTTGAGTAAGCCTATAAGCCGGGTTCTGTATTAGACAGCCATCTATCTCGGCCATACATTACTGTATGGCTCAAGCCACCTACCCAGGACTGGCGGGCCACCTTAATGTCCCTCTTTATGGTGTTGCTCCAGGTGGGGTTTTCTAAGCCGGCCAGTCGCCTGACCGCTGGTGAGCTCTTACCTCACCTTTCCACCCTTACCTGATACAAATCAGGCGGTTATTTTCTATGCACTTTCCTTGAAGTCGCCTTCACCGGGAGTTACCCGGCACCTTGCCCTACGGAGCCCGGACTTTCCTCATATAAAGCCTTTAGGCTTGTATACGCGGCTGTCTGGCTTACTCATCATTATTTCAAATTTATTGCTTTATTGCATTTTTATTATAAGCCTGAAGATATACATTGTCAATAGTATTTGAAAGGAGCCATTTCCATTGTATTTCCCGTAATACTAATTTCAGGAAATCTATTTTTAAGCTGATCAACTATTTGAGGAATAATAATATTTTCAGTACTGAAGTGTCCGGCGTCAATTACACACATTCCCATTTCAGCCATTTCAATTGCAGTATGATATCTAACATCTCCTGTAATAAGAATGTCAATATTACCTGTCATTATTTTCAAAATTGTTTCATCAAAGCTTCCTGCAAAAACCGCTACTCTATTAATTTTTTCATCAATATTGCCAATTAATCTTATACAATCTGTTTTTAAACTCTTTTTAATATTACCTATAAATTCTGTTAGACTCTGTGGGGGTGACAGTATTCCCACCTTTCCAAGGCTATAACCTTTTCCCTTTGCTTCCAGAGGATATATATCATAAGCGACTTCCTCATATGGATGAGCTTTAAGCATTGCGCCAATTACTTTTTTAAGCTTTCTTCCTGGTACTATAGTCTCAAGTCTGTACTCTTCCACTTTCTCCAAAATCCCTTGAATTCCTATATATGGATTTGCATTATCTAAAGGTTTAAATGTGCCGATTCCTTTTGCCATAAAAAAACAATCGCTGTATTTCCCTATCCATCCCGCTCCCTCTTTGCTCATAGCCTCTCTTACAGTATCTACGCTATTAGCTGGTGTAAATACTACAACTTTATAAAGTTTCTCCGATTTGGTTATTTCAAGGTCTTTTATTTCAGTTAAGCCGATAGAACGTGCAAGATGCCAATTTACTCCTTCTTCTGCATAATCAAGATTGGTATGAGTGCAGTAAACACAAATATCCTTCTTTATTAAACGTGAAATCAAATTCCCTTTCCAATCATTCATATGTATACCCTTAATTGGTTTAAAGATCAGAGGATGATGGGATATTATCATATCTACATCTCCCGTTTCAGCATATTCTACAACAGGTGAAGTAATATCAAGGCATACCAGAATATGTTTTACCGCCTTCTCAAAGTTCCCTATAATCAGTCCTACATTATCCCATTCCTCCGCCAAGTATGTCGGAGCAATTTCCTCCATGAACTCTACTACTTCTTTGCATTTAATTGCCATTATTTGCAGCCTCCTTCAACCACGTTTTTTTGCTTTATTTGCTTCAATACTTCCAGTATCCCGCCTTTTAAAGAAATATACTTTTGTAGCTCAATTATGTCAATACTTTTAGATAATTTCATGCCCGATATTTTCTTATTTAGCATGGTTATTTTCTTACTTATGTATTCTTCTAATACCGGGCTTTTTTTAGAAATCAACTTCTCACTTAAATATATCTCAATTTCGTTATATGCTTTTAATTTACCCGTCCACTTTGCTACTTTTATATTATAAATTTTATTCCCTTCTTTTATTAACTCTTCATCTAGTATTTCAAATCCATTTTCATACAACCAAGCAGAAACCAGTTCTTCCGAATTCATAGGCTGCAGCACTAAAAGGCGTGCCCTTTTTGCTTTTGTTATTCCCTCACCAAGTATTTTTGCAATTAGCTTTCCTCCCATACCCGCAATTATTATAACATCTATTTCATTGTCCTTTATGGGCTCTAATCCATCTCCAACTCTTGCCTCAATATACTCTTCCAAGTGATATTCTTTAATATTTTTCTGAGCTCTAGCAACAGGACCTTCATTTATATCTGTTACAACAGCTCTCTTGCATATGCCCGTTTTTAAAAGGCATATAGGTATATACACATGGTCAGTACCTATATCACACACTATATTGCATTTAGGAACTTTTTTAGCAATTGAACCAAGCCTTCCTTTTAACTCCATATTTCCCGGCACATTGTATATTGTACCTTTAAAAGCACCTCCTACATAAATATACTGATATTTTTCAGTGAATTTTTTTAATCTTATTGTACACAATATTATTAGCAGTGTCCACTTTTTATTATGTTAGAGGTGTAAATAAGCTATGATCCAAAATTTTAGGGGAAAAAATATAAAAGATACGGAATCTCCAGAAGAAACAATAATCCTAAACAATAGCTATATAATTAATCCACCCAAAAACTACAAATCTCCATCCAAAACAAATGTTACTCTTCAGCTAAATTATATAGAAAACTTTGAAAGCTACACAGAAAAGCGTGTATAAAATAAAATGGTGGGCCTTCAGGGACTCGAACCCCGGACCAACCGGTTATGAGCCGGTTGCTCTAACCAACTGAGCTAAAGGCCCACTTGGCTCCTCAAGTAGGACTCGAACCTACGACCCTGCGGTTAACAGCCGCATGCTCTACCGACTGAGCTATTGAGGAATAAATTAGCCTTTGTACAGATTATATTATACTTGCACCACTATATGCGGTCAAGATTATAATTATTGATAATAACCATTTTTATTAATTTATAACTCTATAGCTACTTATTTCTACTGATATTACATTATATCTTAATATTAATCAAGATAATCTTTTAATTTTTTACTTCTACTTGGATGTCTCAGTTTTCTTAAAGCCTTTGCCTCTATTTGCCTTATTCTCTCTCTGGTAACATTGAATTCTTTGCCAACCTCCTCAAGAGTCCTTGCCCTACCGTCATCAAGGCCGAACCTTAGCCTTAATACTTTTTCTTCTCTTGGTGTAAGTGTATCTAATACTTCCATCAACTGCTCTTTTAATAAAGTAAAAGCTGCTGATTCTGCTGGTGCAGGTGCTTCTTCATCAGGAATAAAATCACCAAGATGACTATCTTCTTCTTCGCCGATAGGCGTTTCAAGGGATACTGGTTCTTGAGAAATTTTCATTATTTCTCTTACTTTTTCAACCGGCATATTCATTTCCTTAGCAATTTCCTCTGGCAATGGTTCTCGGCCTAATTCCTGCAGCAATTGTCTGGATACCCTTATCAACTTATTAATAGTTTCAACCATATGGACCGGTATTCTTATTGTCCTTGCCTGGTCGGCTATGGCTCTTGTAATTGCCTGCCTTATCCACCAGGTCGCATATGTGCTGAATTTGTAACCTTTTTTGTAATCAAACTTTTCCACTGCTTTTATAAGGCCTAAGTTGCCTTCCTGAATAAGGTCAAGGAAAAGCATACCCCTTCCTACATATCTTTTAGCAATACTTACAACCAATCTTAAGTTTGCTTCAGCAAGTCTCCGCTTTGCTTCAGGATCCCCCTCTTCCATTCTTCTAGCCAGCTCAATCTCTTCTTCGGCAGTTAAGAGAGGAACTTTTCCTATTTCTTTTAAATACATTCTTACCGGGTCATCTATACTTATCCCTTCAGGGATGCTTAAATCGATCTCCTCGTCAATAATCTGAATATCTTCAACTTCTTCTTCCAGGTCACCAACAACATCGATGCCCATATTTTCTACAGTCTCATATATTTTATCAATCTGATCTGGCTCCAACTCAACTTCTTCAAAAGCATCCATTATTTCCTTATAAGTAAGCATGCCTTTTGCTTTCCCTTTTTCTATAAGTTCTTTTAAAATGGCTTTTCTTACTTCGTTATTAGCCTTCAAGTATTACCCCTCCTTTCTTTGGAAGTACTAATGGTTTTTTAGTTCTCTGACTAATATATTTATTTCCTCTAATAATTGTCGTACTTCTTCTTTTTCCATACTATCCCTATTTTTCAGAATTTTTAATATTTCCTTCTTTCTTTCCTTCAGTTTTGTAACAGTTATTCTATTGACTACATCAAGTACAGCTTTGCCAATATCTTCAAAGTTGCAATCTTTTTCAATTATTCTTGCAAATTCGCCGGCCGTTTCAGTATCCATAATATTAAGGAGTTCTCCCGTAATAATGCCTGCACCCTCATCAAGTCTCCTGAAGACGACTGTGGCAATTTCTTTGTTAGTATTAGTAAAGTCATTAATACTTATTTTATCCTTTATCAATTTATATAAGCTATTGTCAATACACAATATTGCAAACAACAGCAGTTCAGCATAGCATATATCTTTTTCCTTATTGGACTCCTTCGGTTTTAAACTTTTTATTTCTTTATTATCGGTATAGGTTTTCACCTCTTTAAAAATTTTTTTTGGAGATAATTGTTTTAATACTTCTGCATACAATGACTCTTCACTTATACCATATTCCCCGGCAATTTTCTTAACATAAATCTCTATTTCAACACGGCTATTCAACTTTGACAGAACCTCTGCAGCCCTGTTTATAAATCTAATTTTTCCTTCTACATTATTAGTATCTATTTGCCTTTTTAAATAGTTGATTTTATATTCAACAAGGGTCATTGCATTATCAATTAATTTCCTGAATTCATCAGCTCCACTTTTTCTTATAAAATCATCAGGATCCTTTCCCTCAGGGATAGTCAAAACCTTTACAACACAACCCATTCCCGAGAGTAAATCCAGGCTTCTTATAGTAGCTGTCTGTCCTGCCGTATCCGCATCAAAAGACATTATAATTTCTTCTGCGTATTTTCTTAACAAACGGCCTTGATTTTCAGTAAGTGCTGTGCCTAATGAAGCTACACTATTTATTATTCCATTTTGGTGAAGGGATATAACATCCATATATCCCTCCACAACAATCAGTTTTCGTTCACCTGAACTTCTGGCAAAATTCAATGCATAAAGGTTACTGCCCTTGTTGTATACCAGAGTTTCAGGAGAATTCATATATTTAGGCATCGAAGAGCCTAGCACTCTTCCTCCAAATCCTATTACATTGCCTCTTACATCAAATATAGGAAACATCAACCTATCTCTGAATCTGTCAATATAATCTTCCTTATTAGTTTTCAGTATCAACCCGCTTTCTATTATTGCTTTCTTACTAAATCCTTTATTTAGAAGGTATTTATACAAATGATCATTTTCAGGCAAAGAATACCCCAACCCAAACCTTTTCATAGTTCTATCAAGGATGTCTCTTTTTTTTAAGTATTCTCTTGCCATTGCTCCCGTTGAAGAAACAATGTTTTCATAAAAGTAACGGGCAGCTGTCTTATTTATTTCCAATATTTCCTGCCTTAACCTAGCTGCTTCATCATCTTTTGCCCTTTTTCCTTCAGGTAGCTTAATTCCAGCTCTATCTGCAAGATACTTCACTGCTTCTATAAAATCAAGGTTCTCTATATTCATTATAAAATGAATAACATTTCCTCCCTTATTGCAGCCAAAACAGTTAAAAATCTGCATTGCCGGTGTAACACTAAAAGAGGGTGTTTTTTCATTGTGAAAAGGGCATAATCCAAAAAAATATTTCCCTCTTTTTTCAAGCCTTACATATTCAGAGACCACATCTACAATATCATTACTCAATCTAACCTCTTCGATTAGTTCTTCCGGTAAATAATTATACATTTATCATCTTATAACTTTACTCATCTCCTTATTAATTTATATATTATTTTTTCGACATAATTTATTAATTATCCTCCTTTTTTCAACAAATAATCTAAAAATAATTCCAAAATAAAACTCATCCCTTTTTATACATAGGTGATGAGAGGAGTGACGTTTTATAAAATATATTCTACATAACAAGCTAAATCTCCTTCATTTATATAAAATAATTTTATTGATATTTTTTTCGTATTTTTACATTTTTATACTATATAAATAAAAAGCACACTTGTTAAGATTCCTAAACATAACAGGTGTGCTTTTCCCTTTTAATTGATAATTATAGCCCTATAATATTATCTAATACATAAGGAAGTTCTATGGGTGTGACAGTATTTTCTGCAAGTACATCAATAATGTTTACTGCAGTGTCCTTACAGTGGGTTATATTTTTAAATGATTTACTTTCCACAGGCTCATTCTTAAATACCTTTACTACTTCAACTCCATAACCTATAATTGGTCCAAATTCATAAGTATTTTCATAATCTTCACATTCCAGTAAATAATACTCCAAACTTATTGGACCCTTAAAATCTGGTAAATAATCTTTCATTGAAACATTCATCCTTTTTTTAAAATACTTGTTTACCATTAGTTTTATCCCCCTTTGTCATTAGTATTTTATTTATGGTTATTTAAAGCATAAGTATATTATAGAGAAAAGCCACAGCGTTTAAAGTAAAAATCTGTTGCCCGTTTTAACAATTTTCCTGCATTATTAGGCATAATATACAACTATCTGCGTATATAACCTATCGTCCGACAATATGATTTATTCATGGAAAACTTTTCTTGTTGATGAATACATGACTTTATGTTAACATAAAAGAACAATTATATTTTTCTTTTCTTTAGGAAGGGTGTATTAATTGGGTATCAAAACAGCTATAAATAAAAATATTAAAAAAATTGTTACAGAATTAAGTAAACTAAATAATCATACTAAAACAGCAATTAAGTGGGGGATCAATATTTTCCTTGTGTTTTTTGCCCTTGGTACTCTACTTGTTGTCCTTAACCGTATAGTCTTTAATTACGGCTCATACATCGAATTTATTGCAACCTCAATAATAAAAGCCAGCTTTACAATACTGGCAGAAATTATTATTGGCAGTCTGTTGGTAGATTATGTTTTTAATAAATCATAATTATAAAACCTTAATTAATTACATGTTGAATTTTTTTATTTGCGAAATGCAGGATATTTCTATGTTAATTATATGTTAACTTTGTTCAAATTACTTATTCCGCAGTTTCTCCTCCAAGTTTTCATCAACAGTAATTACAATAATTTTTTCACCAGTTTTTGTACTTACATCTGAATGTGTACTTACAATGTTTACATCAACAACCTGTTTAATGAGGCTTTCCAGATGCTCTCGAGCGCTTTCAAACAAGGTGTTCCTTACTTTTTTCACAAGCTCTATGCCCTGACTGTTTTCAGCCAGTTTCTGTTCAGACTGACTGAGAAAGCCTTTAAGACGAATAACAATCAAATCTTGTATAATGATTGTCCTGATTTGTTTGGGTCCGCGTCCCATGTATTCAATTTCGAATTTACTCACTGCTTCGCTGATTTTTGCTTCAATCTGTCCTTTTGTCATATATACTCTCCTTTCCAAATTGAAACCTGTATCCCTGCTTTTGATAATATACCTGGTGCCTTTATATTTGGAACTACATAGTTGCATCCTCTCATGAGGTTTTCATTTCATAAATCCTTTGCACTACCTGCCTTATAAAACATATGTAGATAAAAACGTGATGACAGTAACAATTATCAGACCTACTGTTATATAAGGGATTTACCGGAGGGATATACACTATATCCCTTCACCTCCAGATCAATCAACATATCAGCGTCTATATGCTCAAACTCATAAGTTATGACATCACACTCTCCAGCAAGCTTTTTAATGGCGCTCCTATCCATAAATGAAGCTGTTATTTGCTCATCCGCTACCTGACCGGCTGGTGAGGATGGGGTCGGGTCAAGTATTGTTACATGATACCCCATCCTTTTGGCTTCAACAGTTATCATTTTGCCAAGCTGCCCACCGCCTATGATTCCAATTCTTGCTGGAGGCTGCAACACCTTGTGTTTTTTTTCCTCTGCCATTTCTATCACCCTGTTTAAAACTTCATTGGTATAAATTTTAAATATTCCTCAACCGTGCCATTGCATATACAGCATTCAATTATTTGCTTGCCCAGCGGGTCAAGCTCGGGAGTAACAAACTTTGCCAGCTGTTTTTTAAAGAAATTGGTTAGTAGTTTTGCTCCTGCATCAAACCCTTCGTTGCCAACCTCCGGCTGCTTATCAACCTCCAATAAATCCTTTGGCAGAAATGTTCCATCCACTTTTATGCTACTTAATGCATATCCTAGAAGAGAACACCTTGATTCAACCAATTGCTGCTGACTGAACTTTGCACTGCCACGGCGGGCAAGGTATTCCCTTGCAATCCACTGGGGCATGAAACCAACCTTGTAAGCTCCTATGTGTTGGTTCGGTACTAATATATACCTTGTGTTTGATGTATCTACTATCTGTTTTAGCAAGAGATTTGCCTGGTCTACCATCTTGCCTGTGGCAAAAGGCCAGTAAGAACCGACACCTTCACTGGTCATCCCTTCGGTGTCCGTAATACTAGGATTGTCATGCCCCCGTGGTGCTACTAATCTCCACAGCCATGCAAGAGCTGGGGGAAGTATATGAAACAGCCCAATTATGCCATAAGTGGGTTTTTCTTTAGTACAGGGAGGTGTACGTATACCAAAGCTTCTAACATCAATTTCAACAGGTTCATCAACAATGTTCGGAATAAACCTTCTCGGCATTATTACCCTTGGATTTGGACATGGCTTTCCCGGAGCATCCATGGTATGCTCCCAGAGCAGGCATGTTGAACCCGGTACAGCATCATAATTCAAAAAAATCAAAGGCTCCACTGGATGGATGCACATACTTTCAAGATATGGGTCTGTTCCGTATTTCTTTATATGGTCTGTTCTTAAAAACCATCCGTTTTCTGCGTCTTTTACAACCAGCTTCCTGCTACCGTTCTGCAGCTTCGGATGGCATAAAGCCATGTCATCAGTTACAGGCCTTAGTTCGCATGTTTCTTTAAGTTCAAGGTATATTTTTTCTGAAGTTACAAGGTTTTTACCGATGAGTATTCTTCCGTCAAGTTCCCTGTGGAGTTGCTCATTCATCTCGCTTTTACCACCGCCACTTGCTCCTTCATGCATTATTGTTATAACGTTTTCATAAGGAGTAATCACCATAACGGTTGAACCGTGTGCGGTTACCCATCCTTCATCCTCGCCAATTTTCAAGAGCACCCCATATACACCCTTTTTTGCACTTGGACCAGGGTATAGGTTGTATGAAAACAGCTCATATACGTCATCAAGCCTGTTGTGTACAACCATTTGCTTTCCTTTGAAATGAGTGTGTCTGAAAGTCGGAGCAAGGTATATGATTGCTTTTGGTTTAAAGCCTTCCTCCAGCTTGCTGCCAGGTATGAAACCCTGCAAATCGGCAAGTCCCCCTGCAAAAAAGCCTGCATTGTCCGGGGCGACAAGAAGAACGGGATAGCCAAGTTCTTCTCCTCCCGCCATAAACGGCATGAGTATAAGGTTTTGTTCAGATAGCCATTCAAAGGTCATTTTTCTGAGAGAGGCAAATTCACTGCCATACCTGTCCCTGTAGCGTTGCTTGTCAGATTTTCCATTGTCTGCAATAACCATGCAGTCAGGGTCACGTCTTCTTATATAAGGGTCGGTGTAATTAATGACAGCACCGTTTTTGCATCTTGCAACTGTAGCTTCAACGACACGTCCTTTTCCGGGCACAGCGTAAGCAACCTCAAAAAAGTTATTGTCATTTCCGCCCAGCGCAAGGTCAAGAAGTTCACTGCGGCTTTCAGGAACCGTAATCTTCATACCCTTGGCCAATATTGTTTTCAATTCATCAGGTAAAATCATTTTATTTAAAACATTCTCCATTGCATACCACATCCTATTCTGCTCTTTTATACGATTCAAGATTTTCTATAATTCTGCTGTAAGTATCCATTACAATATTCATTAGGTGCTGGTTGGTTTTTATTTGCAGTACAGTCCTTTTTTCTTCATTTAGATTATGCTCATCAATAAGATACGGCTTATACTCGGATAAGCAATAGTTGTAAAAAAGTCCTAAAAACCGGGTAAAATAGCTTTTAAATTCATAACTGTCAAGGGTCTTGCTGTGAAACTTAAAGTTGCAATTATAAATATCCATCAGCAGATAAGGAATTCTCCAGACATCAACATATCCTTCATCATTGAAATACTTGTTCAGAAATAAATCGAACTGGGCATCTTCCTTGGAAATTATGTTACAAAACCTTTCCATCAGGATATAAAAATTCTTGCTTTGAATTAAATCCTTGCCAGTATCGCAAATTTTCTTTTCATCAGAAAGTAAACTGTTAGAAAAACAAACCTTGCTGCTTAGCATAATCCAAAACTCCTTTCAAATTTTAATTGATATAAAAGCTTACACTCAGCAAATCCAAACTAAACTGAAAACACCTCCCAACTCTTCGTGCATAAAGGATTACGCTGCGACTGGTTTCTCTTCATCTGTAGTACAATAATACTTCAAATTAAAAAATCCAATATCCATCGGCACATTAAAAGCCAACAAATATTGGATTACACTACGTCTGGTTTTTCAACCCTTCGCTTGGTCTTCCAAATTTAAATTTTTACGTTTTAATATAACAAAAGCCAATATCTACATCCCCTACGAGAAAGTAAACATTGGCTTACGCTCCGACTGGTTATTTATAACCTTTCGGTTGGTCTTCCAATTTGAACTATTCTATTTGTTAAATCTATCTTCAAGATTCTCACCAACAGTTATTACTATGATTTTTTCACCAGTTTTAGTACTGACATCAGAGTGAGTACTTATAATATCTACATCTACAACTTCTTTAATGAGAGCCTCTAAATAACTTCTGCCAATTTCAAAAAGTGTTACCCTGACCTTCTTTAACAATTCAACTCCTTGACTGTTCTCTGCCAATTTTTGTTCTGACTGGCTTAGAAAGCCCTTGAGTCTAATCACTATTAGGTCTTGAATAATCAATGTCCGTATTTGCTTTGGCCCTCTGCCCATAAATTCAATCTCAAACTTACTCACCGCTTCGCTTATTTTTGCCTCAGCTTGTCCCTTAGTCATAATACCATCCTTCTCACTTGCTCATTAAAAACTATAACATACAACAACATAAAAATCAATTGCATTTTTCAAAATCAATTAATTTAATACTGAAAAATTGCCATTATCGTTTTGTTTGTTATTAAATATTAAAAGCATCATCATTAATTATTTTTCTCAAAAATGGACAACACAAAATAGGCATACGCTTATGCACACCTTTAAAAACCATCATATTAAAACAAATTAAATATCTATTTTAGTTTTAATATTAGATAGAATCCTTCGTACCTTAAATTATTTTATTTTTTTCATCTACAAAAATAACGTTGGGTTTGAAATCTTGTGCCTCCTTTATATCAAAAAGTCCATAAGAAATAATGATTACAATGTCGCCAGGCTGGACAAGTCTAGCAGCTGCCCCATTAATACATATTATTCCACTTTTTCTTTCTCCTGGTATTACATATGTCTCAAACCTATTCCCATTATTTACGTTTAATACCTGGACTTTTTCATTTTCTAGAAGCCCTGCTGCATCCATTAAATCCCTATCAATAGTTATACTGCCCATATAATTTATATTTGCTTCAGTGACAACAGCACGGTGAATTTTTGATTTCATAAGAGTTATGAACATAGCTCTACACCTCCACAATAATATTATCAATTAGTCTTGTATTTCCAATTTTAACTGCTAATGCAATAAGTACTTTACCCTTGATTTCACTTATTTTTTCCAGTGTATCTGCATTAACTGCTTCAATATAATCAATATTGGCCAATTTCTCGCTGCTTATTATACTATATATTCTTTCCAATATTTTTTCTGCATTCCTCTCCCCACTTTTAACCATATCTTCAGCCTCAAAAAGAGATTTGGATAAAATTAATGCGGCTTTTCTTTCTTCTATTGAAAGATAGATGTTTCTTGAACTCATGGCAAGCCCGTCCGCTTCTCTAACAATCGGACATGGAACTACCTCCAGGTTCATGTTTAGGTCTTCTACCATCTTTTTTATAACAATATACTGCTGTGCGTCTTTAAGTCCAAAGTATGCTCTATCAGGCTGTATAATATTAAATAGTTTTGCTACAACTGTTGTGACTCCCCTAAAGTGTCCTGGTCGGGATTTGCCGCATAAAACCTCAGTTATATTTTCAACATTGACATAAGTTTTATACCCTTGGGGATACATTTCTTCTACATCAGGTGCAAAGATTAAATCAGCCCCTGCATCTTCTGCAAGAGAAACATCTCTTTTCAAATCTCTGGGATATTTGTCATAATCTTCATTTGGCCCAAATTGAGTAGGGTTAACAAAAATACTTACGATTATAATGTCATCTTTACTTGAAGATGTCCTTATTAATGAAAGATGTCCTTCATGCAGGAAACCCATTGTAGGTACAAGTCCTATAGTTTTGCCAAATGTCTTTTCCTGTTTTATAATGTCTTTCATTTCTTTTATACTTTTAATTATTTTCACAATTTATCTCCTCCCAGTTGTTCATACATTTTTTATACTTATTTTATCTTTAATTATATCGATATACCAAAAGCAAACTTGGTTAACTCTACTTTAATGACTCAATTATATGATCATCTATTGTAAAAGAATTTGCTTCTGTGGGAAATATTCCATCTTTTACTTCATAAATATATTTCTTTACAGTATCCTCAAGCATATTTGCAAAATCAATATATTTTTTAGAATGTCTAGGAGAAAAATCTCTAAACATCCCAATTATATCCGGTGTTACCAAAACCTGGCCATCACATCCCTTGCCCGAACCTATACCAATTGTAGGAATATCAAGCCTGTCAGTTATTAATGCTGCAAGTTTATACGGTACACATTCGAGGACGATGGAAAATACACCTGCTTCTTGAAGTATAAGGGCATCCTCAAGAATTTTTTGTGCTGTTTCCATAGTTTTCCCTTGGGCTTTGTGACCTCCAAAAATATTAATAGATTGAGGCGTATAACCTAAATGTCCCATAACAGGTATACCTGCACTTATAATTGCTTTTATGTCTTCAACTACTTCTCTTCCTCCTTCAAGCTTTACCGCCCTGCAACCCCCTTCACTCACAAGCCTTCCGGCATTTTTTACACTTTCATGTATACCTACATGATATGAGAGAAAAGGCATATCTCCTATAACCATGGCTCTTTTTGCAGCCCGGGAAACAGCTTTTATATGATGTACCATATCATCCATGGTTACTTTTGTTGTATCTTCATATCCAAGTACAACCATTCCCAAAGAATCACCTACCAATATGGAGTCTATCCCTGCATCCTCTATTATCTTTGCCGTAGGATAGTCATATGCGGTAAGCATTGTTATTTTTCTCCCGTTCAATTTTGCTTTTTTGAAATCAGCAACCGTAAATTTCTCTTTCACTTAAATTACCTCCTCCTGTAAATTAAATTAGCCAATCCTGGACAGGAAATCCCGGACAGGATTGGCTAATTTAATATAATTTAAAGTATTTATCACCTATAATTTATGCTACCCAAATGATAATAATACGCAAATATCAATTCCTTAATTCTGACTGTTAAGTAATTAATTAACCCATATCCTGTCTCTGTCCTCATTAAAAGGATCAAAGCAGTTTTAAGTTTTAAGTTTAAGTCTTAAACCAGTTCAATTATTAATTTTACAATGCAATTGTTTGATTGCCTAAAATTATCTGGCTTTCGCTTTCACTTGCTTTGCTACAATTCTTTCTTTTGATTCCTTTTGTTTCCACATCATCCATAATGTTGGCGCAATAAACAATGAAGAGTAAGTTCCGGCTATAAGCCCAATTATTAAAGGAAAAGCAAATTCCTTAACAGACTGTATATTGTTTAATGCCGCAAATATATAAACAATAAATATCGCTATAATTGTTGTAACAGATGTATTTATTGTCCTTCTAAGAGTTTGTATTATGCTTTTGTTTACAAGTTCATCTACAGGCACTTTTCTCATCTTGTTACTATTTTCTCTTATACGGTCATATATAATTATTGTATTATTCAATGAATATCCCAGTATGGTAAGCACAGCCGCAATAAATGATTCATTTAAAGGTATTTGGAAAATTGTATAAGCGGAAAGCATTATAAATGCATCATGTATCAAGGCTATCAGCGCTGTTAAAGCTGCAGGTAGTCCTGATATAGTACTAAATCTCCACCATATATAGAGAATAATTAATACAGAAGCTACCAATATGGCTTTTATTCCTTTTTGTTTTATTTCATCTGCAATAAAAGGCTGAACATTCTGCATTTGGTAAATTCTTTTAGCATTATAGTCTTTTGATAACATGTCAATTATACTATTCACTTCAGCATCGCTTAAAGTATCGCTTCCTGGTACTTTTAGCATCAGAATATTAATCTTTTCATCTTCATTTTGAGGATTATATGCCTGAATTTTTTGAGAAGATACCTTTTTATTCAGCATTTCTGTTAATATAACACCAATTTTATTTACATCAAAATTGCTGTCGTTCATTTCTATCTGTATAATAGTACCTCCCTGGAACTGGATATCATAATTCAATCCATTTATTATAAGTCCGATAATTCCTGCAAGAATTATAATAATTGGTAGTACAAAAAACCACTTTCTTTTGCTCATTAAATCAATCATTATTACACCTCCTTATATGCCAAACGTCTTAGGACTTCTGGTAAATTTTGCACCGGTTATTGATTTTAACATGATTCTTGTAGCAGTAACCCCCGTAAGGAAGCTTAATGCTACACCCATCCCAAGTGTTATTGCAAATCCTCTAATTGGGCCGGAACCAAGCCAATATAGTATGGCAGCTGTCAATACCGTAGTAACATTGGAGTCCAGGATAGCTGTAAATGCTCTCCTGAAACCGTCATCAACCGCTGCACCTACAGTTTTTCCATTTCTTATCTCCTCTTTAATTCTTTCAAATATAACAACATTAGCATCAACACCCATTCCAATGGAAAGAATAATACCAGCTATACCCGGTAAAGTAAGTGTTATGCCCATTGCAGAAAGAATAAGCAATGTAATCACAATAAGCCCTGTAAGGGCAATGTCTGCAATAAGTCCTGCTAATCTATAGTATACAATCATAAAAAGAGCTACAAGAATTAAAGCAACTATACCTGCCCTTATTGTAACTTTAAGAGCTCCTTCACCAAGAATGGGGCTTATTAAGTTAATCTCTTTTGCAACCATTCTGAAGGGAAGAGCACCTGCTCTTATTGTATCAGCTAATTCTCCAGCTTCTTTTGCGGTTCTCTGTCCTGTAATTATTGCATTTCCGTCTGTTATTACATTATTAACAGTAGGTGCTACTATTAGCACATCGTCCATAAATATCGCAATTTTCTTTTGCAATAATCTTTCAGTAGCTTCAGCAAATTTCTCTGCACCTTCCTTATTTAATTCCAAAGTGACTACAACCTCGCCAGTATCTGGGTTTGTTCCTACACCGGCGTTTTTTACGTCCTTACCTTCAATTATTATTTTACCTGTAGGAAGGTATCTGCCATTTTCATCCACCTTTTCTTCATCAACTTCCTGAAATGTAAGAAGTGCTGTTTTTCCAATCTCATCAACTGTCTTTTGAGGATTAAAATCCTCTTCTCCAGGTGCAAAAGGTATTTCAACAATTATTCTTCCATTTTCTTTTTCGACAGTTACATTTTTATCAAAAATACCCTTACTCTCAAGTCTTGTCTCTATAATCCTCCTGGCAGAGTTTAAATCTGCTTCACTTGGTTTTTGACCTTCAGGAATATCAGGGTAAAGAGTCGTATATATACCACCTTTTATATCAATTCCTAACCTGGTGTCCTTAATACCAGGTATGCCTATTGCATTACCTCCATCAAAAGCTAAATATATCAGAAGGCAGATCATTACTATAACAAACAAAAAACCGAGCCAGTTGTTTTGTTTCATGTCAAAAAATTCCCCCTTTAATCATTTTCATATGTGGATATTATATATCTATGGTAATAATGAGTCAATACTTATAAGCTTCATTATTACATGGAATATCATAGCAATTGTGTCTTAATCCAAAGAGCGCATTCTACTCTTTTTCTCTCTAGTTCACAACCAATTCCATATGGGCGATCAATACTATTATTGAAGTGGTATGCATTAGCTGCACAACCTCCGCCACAATAAAATTTTGCCCAACACTTTTTGCATTCATTTTTGTTTAAAATATTTGAGTTCATAAACATATCAACTATATCATGGTTTAAAACACCATCATAAATATTTCCCATCTTAAACTCTTCTAAGCCAACAAACTGATGGCAGGGATAAATATAGCCTTCAGGGGTCACTGCAATATACTCAAATCCGGAGCCACATCCCTTAAACCTTTTTTCAATACAAGGGCTGTGTTCTAAATCAATCATAAAATGAAAAAAATTAAATCCTCTCCCTTCTTTCCTTCTCTTTACATATTCAAAAGCCAGTTTTTCATACTCTTTCTTGATATCAGGCAGGTCTTCTTCCCTAATTTCATAACCTGAACCATCCGGAGCAACTACCGGTTCAATAGATATCTGTTTAAATCCTTCATCTGCAAGATGTAATACATCCTCTGAAAAATCCAGATTTTCTCTTGTAAAAGTCCCACGTACATAATAATTGTTTTGTTCCCTTAACTCTGCAACCTTTTTTATTTTTTCTAAAATATGTCTATATGTGCCTGAGCCATCCATTCTTACTCTCATTCTGTCATTAACTGATTCTCTCCCGTCCAGGCTCATAACTATATTCACAAAGTTTTCGTTAATATATTTAATATTTTCCTCATTAAGAAGTAATGCATTGGTTGTAACTGTAAACCTGATATTTTTACCGTGTTGTTTTTCTTTATTCCTTGCATAAGAAACAATATCTTTTATAGTCTGGAAATTCATCAAAGGTTCTCCGCCAAAAAAGTCCACTTCCAAATTTCTCCTGTTCCCGGAATTTTTAATAAGGAAATCAATTGCCTTTTTTCCTGTTTCACTGCTCATTAACTTTCTTCCTGAACCAAAGTCTCCTTTTGATGCAAAACAATATTTACAACGCATGTTGCAGTCATGGGAAACATGAAGGCACATAGCTTTTAAAACGCTTTTTCTGTTATTGATCCCATTAATATCCATATTAATATATATATCCTCGGAAAACAACAAACCGTTATCTTTTAATTGCTTAATTTCTTCAATAGCTTCATACACCTGGCTCGTCCCATATTTGCCACCTAATATCTCAATTATTTCCCTTTCAGAATAATCCTTAATATAGTCCAATACTTCAAAAGCAACAGGATCAAATACATGGACAGCCCCGTTGTTAATATCCAATACAATGTTTGTTCCATAAAGGGTAAATTTATGCAGCATAATTTTAATTCTCCAACCATCCCCAAATTTTGAGAAAATTTAAGGAGGTTTCAAGAACCTCCATCTGTAAAGTTTTAACGCTTAGAAAATACCTTCAATGCTAATTCTTTTCACACCTCTGATTCCCTACAGTACATGATGTTTTGCATGCAGACTGGCAGGATGTCTGACATTCACCACAACCTCCGTTTTTAATCGTATTCTTCAGAGTAGAAGTGTTTATTGTTTTTATATGTTTCATTGTATAATCCCCCTTGCAAATATTTTCATAAGTTTCATAAGTAACCCTGTATATTATAGCACAGTTATTTTGGATTGAAAAGTATAAGACCTACAAGCCCTACAAGTCGGGGCGCATTTATTTGCGTTTCCATTTCCTCGACTTTGACCTTGTCCCAAAATTTACCCCTAAAATTCCACCAATTGCTCCAGCTAATACTCCTATTAGAACCATTGTTAAAACATACCTATCTACAAGAAAATTCCTAAATACAAAGCTACTTAAAAAATATAATATTAACATATAAAATAATCCAACAAAACCTCCATTAAGCCAGCCCCTGCTTTTTAAGCTTTTTGCTGATGCTGATCCGGCAAAGAGTATACTCGCTATTGTAGTGACCATAACTGCAGAAGAGATGTATTTTTCAGGGAAATTTGTATAAGTTAATATCAGTGCAAAAGCAATAAAGAAAGGAATTGTTATTATATAAGCAAAAATAACTCCTTTCAATAAAGCAAAAAGACTTAAATTCTTTACATTCGGACTCTTTACATTTTGAGATGTCTGTCTAACCATACCTGTACCCCCAACAGATTATAATTATTAATCCTACTATAATCTATTTAAGTACAGGCGATATTAGAACAACTAAAAGTAACTCTTTCGGGCGCATTTTCAAATTTTGAAGAAAATGCTGGAAGTAACATTGCGGAAAGTCTTATAGAGCCTGTTAATCCGACGAGGGGTAAGCAAATCAACTGTATGAGCAAAATAATTACATTGAAATATTATTAAATTCCATTCAAATTATTTTGCGAGTTTGATTTGCCCCGAAGTGAATTTACAGGCTCTTAAGACTTGGAGCATTTAGTT
>JABUEW010000019.1 GCA_013314855.1 Bacillota bacterium
ACCCTCTAGTTAATTCCTATCTCTACGCGGACTTCTATATCCGCTAGCTTATCCTTATCTCAAGGCTTTGTCCTTGCTCTTCTTTTTTCGCTCTCGCTTCGTTTTCTCAATTCAAAGAGCCCTCTTTCTATACACTGTTCACTTTTCAATGTCCATATCCGCATTGCTTAGGTTCCCTTTAGGCACCTGCTTTAGCTTCCCCTCAGAGCGACTTTTCTATAGTAACATGCAACTTTTATTTTGTCAACAACCTTTTTGCAAAATCTATTTTTTTCAAAATCCTTTTAAATTTTTACGTCGGATGCTTTTCTAAGCTCTTCAATATCGATATTTTATTACCCTCCTTATTAAACTCTACCTTATCACACAACTTCTTAATAATTTTAATTCCTCGGCCTCTTTCCTCTATATTGCTCCAGCAAAACGTGTCCTGGCTTTCTTCGCACTTTTCCAAATAAAAATTATAGTCATACCCTTCTCCATCATCGGTAACCATCATTAATATACACTTATTTTTTGTAATGCCAACAGTTATCCTGACTAGCTTATCTTTATTTTCCTTATTACCATGTATTACTGCATTTAAAAGCAACTCATTGAGAATTACTCTCAATTCAAAAAGAATATCATCATGAATAGCCCCACAATTATCAATTAAATATTGAATAACCTCATTTACAGTATAGCCTACAACTTCAACCTTGCTTGGAATCACTTTATTATAAGCATTTGAAAGCTCTAATTCTAATGAGTTCAAGACACTCCCTTCCTCGCCACTTATTCTTATAATAAATACCCATTAGTGTTTACTCATAAACAAAAAATAGTTTTAAAATATAAACTAGCACAACAATTTAACCTATATTGGCCTATTATTTTAAAATAATTCTAAGCTTATTTAAGATTTTCTTTTCCATCCGAGAAATGTACATTTGAGACACGCCTAGTTTTTCGGCTATATTCTTTTGAGTCTTATTTTCATAATACCTTAATCTTATAAACTCTTTTTCAATATCATTAAGTTTATTCATACTTTTTTCAAGGAAATCTCTGTTTTCTATCTTTTCAAATTCTTCATCTTCTTCTCCTATTGTTTCATGGAGTTCTATATTATCATCAGTATATGCATTTTGGTCAAAGGATGTCAAATTATAAACATTTTTTGATTCAATTATTTCCAGCACATTTTCCTCATCTATATTCAAATAACTTGCAATTTCATCTACACGCGGCGGCCTTTGCAACTTTATATATAATTGTTCTTTTGCAAGATTAACTTTTTTGTAATCTTCATAGATTCTCCTTGGAATTCTAATTACCGAACCTTTATCACGGAAAAACCTTTTTATTTCCCCAATAATAGTAGGAGTTGCAAAACTGATAAATTTTACACCCCTTTCAGGGTTATAGCGCTCCACTGACTTAATCAAAGCAATAGAAGCAACCTGGAAAATATCTTCATATTCGACTCCCCTGTTGACAAACTTCTTCGATATAATTTCTGCTAGGTAAAGATATTTGTTAACAATTGCGTTTCTATTAGATATCGTAGGTTTTTCTTTATATCTTTTAAACATATCTTTATCATTATCATTATCATTATCTGTAGGAAACGGTAGGGTATCATTTGCTTTCTGTTGCATCCTTAATTTTCTCCTCAATTTTCTCCTCGACATTTTTAGACATAGATAATATATAACTATTATCACCGCATAATTCAACATTATCCATAAGTGAGTTTATTATAGGTATAGCCAGCTCGTCCATCTCACTATTAAAAATACACTTTAGAGACTTGTCCTCACAATCGTAAACTATATTCAAAACTAATTTCCCAATATTAAAGATAATTCTATATCCGGAAGCGGTTTTACTTCCTATGTGGACCAGCTTGCTGCAAACTTCAGATACGGCAACTTTTATATCTTCGATGGCCTCAATGTCAAAGCCTATGCGGTTTGCAATTCCAGATGCCGCAAGCCTTGCCACACTTACATATTCAGCTTTGAAAGGCAATAAAAGTTCAATGCAATCAACAGACGATTCCATACCTTCACTCCTCAATAATAAATAATTTGTCAAGGCCAGTAATTGAAAAAAGCTTTTTTATATTACTTTTTAATCCAATTAAATGAATGTTATTTCCGTATTGTTTTGCCCTTTTCAAAGTACCTGCGAAAACACCCAGGCCTGTACTGTCAATATAGTTTAATTTACTGCAGTCTATTTTAATGTCAGTTTTCCGGCTATCAACAATATGGTATAACCTGTCCTTTAATTTTGAAGAGGTATAAATATCTGCCTCTCCTGAAACTAAAACTCTTGTGACTTCTCCTGAATATTCCTCTTTAATAATCAAATCGCTTGTCATTTTCTCATCGCCTCCTCGGAAGTATTTACCAAAAGCTTAATAAATTCAACAGCATTATCGTAATGTTTTGCTCTTATACTTATAGCTGCAATCATTTCCTCTCCGGCAGTTTTCGCATCCGTAAGAATTTTGCTGTTTTTGACATTAATTCCGTAGATACCTTCATCTACCACTACTATTTTTCCTTCTTTATTTTCTTCTTCAATTTCCTCCCTGTACACTTTATCTTCCGGCAAACCCATCTCACTAACAATTTCATCCAGTTTCATAAATGCCCCTTGTTTCGCAAATTTTTCAAATTGAGCCTTGTCTAAAATCAAGACGTCTACATCCCCTACCGCTATCAATACCATTGCTTTTTGCAACATTGCCATCTGTACTTGAGGATCCTGTTTTTCCTGGGCTTCTGAAATTAAGATGTTTTCAAAACTTACGGCCTCTATCGTCGGCATCCTGGATTTAATATCTTCTTCCAACTGTTCTGTTTCATTGCAGTAAACCTCACCCATAAAAACCACATACAAATCCGGGTCTACCCTGTTAACACAACCTCTAATCGTAGATATTATAGCAACAAGCATTATAATACCCACGATTATATGGATTTTGTAGTAATATAGGATATTTTTCAATTTATCCTCGTCAATTCCAAGCTTTTGTAATATGGGATTAGGCCTTTTACGTTCCTTCCCGTCATCCTTTGATTCAACTATATAGCCCATTAAAAGATTATATGCTTCCGTTATTTTACCAAATTGCTCTTCCGAAAGCCCTTCATTATTACCGGCACGATACTTTCTTAATATTGTTGCATATCTTTTTTCTATTTCATTTTTCGATGCATCTTCTTTAACGCCAAGGACTTTATACGCTTCCTGTTTTTGCAATTTAAAACCCCCCTTACTTCCTTTATAAAATATATAGAAGTTTATAATTGAGGCCTTTATTTTCAAGGCTTTGGCTTCATAGTAGGAAACAATAGTACATCCCTTATGGAGTATGAGTCAGTAAGCAGCATAACCAGCCTATCAACACCTATTCCCAGACCTCCTGTAGGCGGCATACCGTACTCCAGAGCATTTAAGAAGTCTTCATCAATCATATTGGCTTCTTCGTCTCCTGCCTCCCTCTTTTTCATCTGTTCTATGAACCTATCCCTTTGGTCCAACGGATCATTCAATTCAGAATAGGCATTTCCCATTTCCCTACCTGTAATAAAAATCTCAAACCTCTCTGTCAACTCCGGTCTATCGGGTTTTCTTTTTGTAAGAGGAGAAATCTCTACCGGATAATCGTAAATAAATGTAGGCTGTATTAAATGGCTTTCCACAAACTCTTCAAAAAATAAATAGAGCACTTCTCCCCATTTTATATTTTCTTTAAACTCAAGTCCTTTTTCTTTAGCAATTCTCTTAGCTTCTTCATTTCCTTTTACTTTACCAAAATCTATGCCAGTATATTTCTCTACAGCTTCAACCATAGTAAGCCTTTGCCATGGCGGCGTTAGGTCAATTTCCATATTCTGATAAATAACCTTCATTGTCCCTAATATTTCCATTGCAACTGAAGAAATCAATCCTTCTGCCAGTTCCATCATTCCATTGTAATCAGTGTAAGCTTCATAAACCTCCATCATAGTAAACTCCGGATTGTGTTTTACGGATATACCTTCATTTCTAAACATACGTCCCAATTCATATACCTTTTCAAGCCCGCCTACAATAAGTCTCTTCAAATATAATTCAGGAGATATCCTTAAATATAAATCCATATCCAGAGTATTATGATGGGTAATAAAAGGTCTGGCAGCAGCGCCTCCGGGAATAACATTCAATAAAGGGGTTTCCACTTCAAGGAAACCTCTTTCATCAAGATACCTTCTCACAGCTTTAATTATCTTTGTCCTGGTTATAAATGTTTTCTTCACTTCCGGATTGACAATAAGGTCAATATATCTTTGCCTGTATCTTAAATCAACATCTTTCAACCCGTGCCACTTTTCAGGTAAAGGCTGCAATGATTTTGCAAGTAATAATATGTTGTTGGCTTTTATTGAAATTTCACCTTTATGTGTTTTGAAAACATGTCCCTCTATACCTATAATATCTCCAATGTCATACTTCTTAAAGTCCTCATAAGCTTCTTCTCCAATTTCATTAATTCTTACATAAATTTGGATTTTGCCTTCTCTGTCTTGGATATCGCAAAAGGAAGCTTTTCCCATACTTCTTTTTGATATTATTCTGCCCGCTACGGAAACAAACTTCCCATCCATTTCATTAAAATTATCAATTATCTGTGAACTTGAGCTGCTGACATGGTATTTCACAACTTTAAAGGGATCTTTATTCTCCTCTTTAAGTTCCTTCAATTTCTGTCTTCTAACTTTTAATATTTCGTTCAAATCATTAACTTCGCTAGCGTAGTCCAAACTGTCGGGCATAACTTATCCTCCTTGTAAACTATAAAGATAGCAGCTTACTGTTAAACTTAACAACACCTGCGCTAAAGTGCAGGGACTATACTTTCGACTAAAAGTCGCCCAAAGTAAATACAGGCGTTGTGCAAACCCGCCACTTTAGTGGCGGGCAGTTGTATTGTTGTAATTTATATTTACAATTATATATAAATTATATATAAATCATCTTAATATTTCAAGCTGATGCCAATATTTGTGTGATGCCAATATTTGATATTGAGGACATGCTTTGAATTTTGTATTTTGTTTTTATATATTTGGATAATGGATATACTGGATATATTCGAAGTTTATTTATCAATGTTTAATATTTTAAGCTTAATAACTCCGGCAGGGACACTGACTTCCACCATATCTCCTTTCTCTTTTCCAATAAGCGCTCTGCCCACAGGAGATTCATTTGATATTTTATACCTTCCGGGATCAGCTTCTGTAGAACCAACAATAAAATATTCAACCTCTTCCTTTAAATCCATATCATATACTTTTACCTTACAGCCGAGGCTCACCGTTTCAGTATTAACATCTTCTTCATCAATAACTTTCGCGTTCTTTAACATGGTCTCAATTTGAACAATTCTGCTTTCTATATAAGCCTGCTCATTTTTTACCTCGTCATACTCGGAATTTTCGGTTATATCTCCAAATGATAGGGCCTGTTTTATTCTTTCTGCAATTTCTCTCCTTTTTATACTCTTCAAATATTCTAACTCTTTTTCCAGTTTTTTTAATCCTTCATAAGTTAATATGACTTCTTTTCCTGTCATTTGAAGCCTCTCCTTTACAATGGTTTTTATGTGTTGATAATATATGCATTAAAGCCTTATTTATTCCAGCTATTCGAAGTTTAAGGCAATATATTTCATTTCAAGGATATAAAACAAACAGCACTGATAATACCAACAGTGCCACAATGTCTAAAATCCTAATATATTTTAGGTATTTTCAAGTTCTATTTATTATAGAATACATAGTATTGAATTGTCAAGAAGTTAAAAATCAAAAATTCAGTTTAGTTTCAAAAATACACCACCCTGTTTTCATCGGCAGACATCCTTGCTTTAATACACGCTTCTGTTACATAAAAAGAATCTTCTGCGCTAATCATGCATTTCTCTTCACTTCGTACCTGCTTTAAAAAATCCTGGAAAATTTCTCTCCCCTCAAGTAAGTCAAGTTCCACAGTCCCTTCAGTCTCTTTATTTACAAGATAAACCTTCCGGTTACATACCTCTAATATCCCTTCTGTACCGACTATCCTTATCCTGTCATCATCATGCCCCTTTGCTGTATCCGGTCTCATATAATCAATTGTTACTGAAGCAAATACCTGGTTTTCCATAACAAAGTGGCAAAGAGCAGTTATTTCCAAATCCCCATGCCCTTTATTAAAAAGATTTGAATGGGACGAATATACCAATATAAATTTTTTGGCGCTAAACCAATAAAGCCAATCAATGGCATGGCTCCCTACCCAGGGGATGGTACCTCCATAAGTTTTTCTGTCTTTATAGTGTTCTCCCCTGTTGCCAAGTTTATATGATTTTTGAGCGTTCATAAGCCTTATTTCGCCGATTTTACCCTTTTTTACCGCCTCCCATGCAGTAAGAAACCAGGGTGTGTACCGGATACCGAACATAGTTGCAAGAAACACTCCCGATTTACTATAGATTTCTTTCAACATATAAAGGTCTTCCATATTAGTAGCAATTGGCTTTTCTATAAATAAGTGAATTCCCCGTCTTAAAACTTCAGCAGCAACCTTTGCATGGTCGCCGAAATAACAGCACACAACCGCAATGTCGGGCTTTAACTCATCCAACATTTTACAATAATCGTCATATGTTTTAACATACGGATGATCTTTTGCAACAATATTATAAAGAGAAGATATATTTTCACCCTCAGATCCTGGTGATATACCTACTATTTTGATTTCACGGTCATCTCTAATTCCATTTAAAACATACCCATAATGACCCGTTGAGCCAATTATAGAGACTTTCATGATATAATCCTCCCGTGAGCAATTTAATCTATTGTCCCAGTCCTAAATACAATCATAAATACAATCAGCATACCAAGTTAATTCAAGCCCCAAAATACTTATAGCCAACCAGGTTAACCTTTTCTCCTGCTTTTGCCCACCATATTTCTTTTTCTGACGGCAGAGCCCAATCTTCATAACATTCCAGTAAAATCTCTTTTAAACCATCAACCCAAACAAGCTCAGGTTCTCCTTCCACCTTTATCAATGATTTAGGAAAGTTGATTATCTCAGGTACCGATTCCTGCATTCCATTTACGCATATAATGTGAGGAATGGCAGTCTCAACTTTTGATGTTATATTTACATCAAGTCCTCCTGCAGCATCTATACATATCCAAAGTTTTTTAACTTCTTTGTCAAAAGGATTACCGTAATTTTTTATTGTTCCATCCTTAAATTGGGCTATTAAATTGCTATTTTCCGTTCCATGCTTATATGTAACCACTGCCTTTTCAAATTCATAGCAAAATACGGGACCTATATTCCCATTAACCGCATGGGATGCATAAAACATTATATCTACGCCGTCTTGAGCAATTATATGAGCCGCCACAGTATCAAAGTTTTCAATATCATTGGCCCTATACAACTCCGCTTTTACTTCGGATGGATATATGCTTCCGTCTTCTTTTTCGCCCAATACAAAAAGCATATTATTAAGATAATGAGCTGTAGCATTAGCTGCCACACTGTCTAATACCCAATTGCCATATTCATCTTTTTTCTTGCCTGCCCATTTCCTGCTGTAGTACTTTTTGTCTCTCGGCCATAAAACAACTGTTTTTAACCTTAAAGGCCTTCCCAACTTTCCTTCCATAATATCTCTTTTTAGTTCAAGAACTGCATCATTAAAAGACAATTGATAACCAATAGCAAGAAACTTGCCTGTTTTATTTCTGACTTCCGTCATTTTAAGAGCATCCTGCACAGTTGCACTCACGGGTTTCTCACATAAAACATTGCTACCGTGCATCATTGCATAACAAGATTGATACGAATGATATTGTATGGGTGAAGATATTACTGCAAGCTCAGCATTATTTCCCATATAAAATTCCTCTATGGTTTGAAAAAAAGGAATTCTGAGCTCTTCAAGCTTTTTGAGAAACTTGCAGCCTTGAGGATTTGGATCAACCACACCCACTATTGAAAAACTGTCTTTATCCATATGATTTAAGAGTTCATTAATATATATATTACCATAACCTCCTGCACCAACCAACACAATCGATACTTTTTTTCTCATAATTTACACCTTCTCTTAATAATTTTTTTATTTAGTCCAATGTATTTTGGTTCAATATATACTTGATACATCTGAAATATTTACTCCAATAAATCCTTTTATGTAATAACCATTTTCTTTAAAAGTCCTTGCCATATCCTGCATGATATAATCTCCCTGTACGTTATTTGATAAAGGCCCAATCCGGTTTTGTATCAAGAACTCAGCCATCTCCAAACTGCTAAAGTCCGCTGGTATTAACTTTCCCAGCTTCACCATAATAGCAGGTGGAATATAAATTTCAAGGCTACATATCACAATATTTCCCGTACTAATTTCTTCCTTATTTAAATAGCTTTTCAAATATCCGGTTTTATATAAACCCGGACCAAAGTTTAATATCACAGCCTTTGGTTTAACTTTTGCATATTCATCAATTTTACCCATATCCCCAAAATTTATAATAACATCTGCATTATTCAAGCCCTTTTTAAAATCAGAAATTACGCTTATCGAAAGTCCGGTATTAATATAAATGTCCTCAAGCTCTTTTTGAAGCCATGTCCTATCCATAGCTAAAAGTGTAATAAATTTTGTTACAGGATAAAGCATCCTTACGACATTAATAACTTCGTTTTTATTATCACCTTCAATAACAATAATATCCAAATGGCCAATATCAGCCTTATCAGGGTAAAGTTTTTTCAGTATCTCAACAACAAGGGCTTGAAACAAAAACCTACCGCCAGAAACTTCTTCATAATGTTCTTTCAAATTATAAATATTCATTAACTTTCTTGAAAAATAAAACCTTCCAATATTTTTTTTGGAACATACCAACTCTATTGTCCTGAAAACTTCATCATTGATAGTACAGGGTAATTGCAATAAATAAACTTTTAAATCATTATACACCTCAATTTCTTTCAAACTTTCTTCTATATGGTCCATAATATGGTCCATAACTATATCTTTGTAAAATAATCTTCCTAATAACTTTAGCGCTCTGTGCCATATATTAACTGACGTTTTGGTATCTACAGTACTTGTTTCAATATTTTCGGAACATAATACCAGTAAAATATCAGCCATGCATATTCCCCTGCCTTTAATAGTTTAATAGATTACATATAATAGTACATAGTTAATACATAGTATTAATATTGTCACCACAGATAGAATATGCAAAGATCAGCAGTCAACAGGCAAAAGTTACACATTCGTTATACTATAATTAGGTGCCTCTTTGGTAATATTTATATTATGAGGGTGGCTTTCCCTTAAACCTGCACTGGTTATTCTAACAAACTTCGATTGGGTTTTTAATTCTTCAATTGTCCTGGTGCCACAGTATCCCATACCATGTTTTAAACCCTCAACCAATTGAAATACTATATCAGATAAAGGCCCTTTATAAGGAACTCTACCTTCTACCCCCTCAGGTACAAGCTTATTTGCATCTTCCTGGAAATATCTGTCCTTGCTTCCCTTTTGCATGGCGCCGATAGAACCCATCCCCCTATAAACTTTAAAACGTCTTCCCTGGTATATTTCAGACTCTCCCGGACTTTCCTCAGTACCTGCAAACAGGTTACCTAGCATAACTATATCAGCTCCTGCTGCAATTGCCTTGACAATATCTCCCGAGTATTTAATCCCTCCGTCAGCAATTATGGGAATGCCATATTTTTTTGCTACTTCATAACTGTCATTTATTGCCGTTATCTGGGGAATACCAGTACCTGCTATAACCCTGGTGATACAAATAGAACCAGGTCCTACACCAACTTTTACAGCATCTGCTCCTGCATCGATTAGATCCTTTGTCCCTTCAGCTGTTGCTACATTACCTGCAATAACAGGTAGATCAGGAAACTTTTCTTTTATCCTTTTCACACTATTAATAACATTTGCTGAATGACCGTGGGCAGAATCTACCACCACCACATCAACTTTTGAGCTTACAAGGGCTTCTACTCTCTCCATCATTTCTTTGGTCACTCCTACCGCTGCTCCGGCAAGGAGCCTTCCACTGGAATCTTTGGCCGAATTGGGGTATTGAATTGCTTTTTCTATATCCTTTATTGTAATTAGTCCTTTTAAATAACCATCACTATCTACTATGGGCAATTTTTCAATTTTGTATTTACGTAATATCTCTTTGGCTTCATTCAATGTTGTCCCTTCAGGTGCAGTAATTAGCCTATCTTTTGTCATTACCTCGCTTATTTTTCTGTTATAATTGGTCTCAAACCTTAAGTCCCTATTAGTTAATATTCCTACCAATTTCCCATGTTCAGTTATTGGTACTCCGGATATCCTATACTTTTTCATTAGCTCAAGAGCATCATAGATAGTATGCTCAGGAGATAAATAAAAAGGGTCTACAATAACCCCATGCTCCGACCTTTTAACTTTATCCACTTCAGTTGCCTGATCTTCAATAGACATATTTTTATGAATTATTCCTATTCCTCCTTCCCTGGCTATTGCAATAGCCAGTCTGGATTCGGTGACAGTATCCATGGCAGCACTGGCTAAAGGTATATTAAGTTTAATATCTCTTGTAAGTAGTGTTGTAACATCTACATCCCTTGGCAATATTTCAGACTTTTGAGGTATTAAAAGCACATCATCAAATGTGAGCCCTTCTTTTTCAAATCTATCCTGCATATTTTTCCCTCCTTTGCCCTGTCTGGGGCGGATTTTACGGACACAAAAATATTAGGATATATTATACTAGAGAATGGCTATATCGTCAAGAATAATTCAAACTATCAACTTTAGAGTAATTTAGAGTAAGCTTGCAAACAAGTGGTATATTCTACCATTTTGACGAATAGGGATAAGGACAGTGTGTACCTGCAATTTTGGCTTTTATATGAACGAGGCATCCGCAGTGCCTACAAGTAGTACCGTAATCGAGATAAGCACATTCCGTGCATATATTAAGTCTTTGTTCGTATTCTTTTTCTGTAACCAGTTTAATATTCTTTATTTTGAGAGTTTTACCGAAAATTTGGGCTGTCTCTTCCGGCGTTATTCCTACAATGTCCATGCAGCTTTTGCATTTTCCTTTATCTTGCATTTTCAATCCTCTTTCACAGCATATAATTAACAGGAGAGACAATCCAAATACCAAATCGGAAAACAGTCCTATTTTTGCGTCCCCCTGTCAAACTTTGCTTTTTCTACTCAACAGTTAGTACAACTACGCATTTGGGTGGCAATGATATACTAATAGCACTTCTTTCAATTGAAGCCCCGTTGAATTCTGACGGTTTTATGGTTTCCGGCGATCGGAATGTATTGTGTGCGTTCATTTCAGTAGATGTCAGAATAGTTCCGGTCACTTTTGATATGTTTGATCCTCTTAATTCACAAGTAATGTCAATACCGTCATTGGGATTAAGATTACAAAGTGATATATTTATGCTGTTACCCGAATCTACAGAGGCAGATGCACTTATCTGAGGGATTTCTTCATTTTCCAAGGTATATTTGGGACTGTCAAATTCCAAAGATAATAGTTCTGCATCCTGATGTACTTTGTACATATTAAACACATGGTATGTAGGTGTAAGAACTATTTTTTCCCCTTCAGTAAGTATTACTGCCTGCAGGACATTAACTGTTTGGGCAATATTTGCCATGTGCACCCTGTCGCAGTGGTTATGGAATATATTCAAATTTATGCCGGCTACGAGAGCGTCCCTCAGCGTGTTTTGCTGGTAAAGGAATCCAGGATTTGTTCCCGGCTCTACATCATACCATGTCCCCCATTCATCAACAATTAAGCCTATCCTTTTTTCCGGATCATACTGATCCATTATCGATTTATGTTTAGTAATCAATTCATCCATGAACAGGGTTTTCTTCAAGGTAGTAAACCATTCAAACTCATCAAACTCGGTGGAAGAGCCTTTTCTATCCCAGGTTGGTCTGGGTACGGTATAATAATGAAGGCTTATACCATCCATATATTTGGCAGCCTCTCTCATCAAAACTTCGGTCCAGCGGTAATCCTTACTGTTTGCACCACACGCTACTTTATATACCTTATTGCCGCTAAAGTTTCTTACATAGCAGGAATATCGGCGGTATAAGTCAGCATAGTACTCTGGCCGCATATTCCCTCCACAGCCCCAATTTTCGTTCCCTACCCCAAAATAGGGCAGTTTCCAGGGTTCCTCACGCCCGTTATTCCTTCTAAGATTAGCCATTGGGGACTCCCCGTCAAAGGTTATATATTCGATCCATTCCTGCATTTCCTGGACAGTGCCGCTTCCTACATTGCCACAGATATAAGGCTCAGCGCCAATTAATTCACATAATGTCATGAATTCATGGGTACCAAAGTTGTTGTTCTCAATAACGCCTCCCCAGTGCGTATTAATCATTTTGACGCGTTCTTCATAAGGCCCTATGCCGTTTTTCCAATGATACTCATCTGCGAAACACCCTCCGGGCCACCTTAATACCGGGACTTGTAACTCCCTCAATGCTTCTATAATATCATTACGGATACCTCCAGTATTAGGTATTGGCGAATCCTTTCCGACCCAGATTCCTCCATAGATACATCTTCCCAGGTGCTCGGAAAAATGCCCGTAAATGTTTTTGTTGATTTTACCCTTTTTAATATCAGCATTGATAACCATTTTTGTCATTAGAATATTCTCCTTTCATAAAGTTATATTTTTCTTAAGGATTCCCTATAAACTAACGAAGGATTAAGCAATACTTTTTTACCTATATCGCCTCCTGTTATGCTTGTTTTACTGAGGATTGAAAACAGTTCCTCAACAAGATACTTCATATCAAGACTAAATGTTGTAAGGGCGGGAAAGTATTCCTTTGCAAGCGGGATATCGTCACACCCTATTACTGATAGATCTTCGGGCACCCTTAAACCTCCTTCCTTTAATCTTTGTATAAATCCTACCGCCATCCAGTCATTTGAAGCAAAAACACCGGTAGGTCGCGTACTTTCAGAGAAATTATTCAATAAATATTCAGCAGCTTTATAGCCTCCGGCCCAGTTCATCTTTTCTGTTATTACAGTTGGGTTTGTTCCTAAAGCTTTTGAGGCATCAATAAATCCCTCTTTTCTATTTAGAGCGGATGGGTATTTTCCAGGTCCCGCAAGAAGCAAGATGTTTCTATGGTTATGCTCCGTAAGAGTTTTAGCCGCTTTATACCCAATTTTATAATCATCATAGTAAATCTGTATTATATTATTGAAGTTTGGGTAGTCATGCAATGTAATGATTATTTTATATGCCTGCTGTATCCTTTCCATAATCCTGTCATCTATTATACCGACTACTATGAGAGGAAAAGGTTCTATTGAATTATTATTTATGTGTTCCGGATGTTTCATAAAAATATTTATTGAGTGCCTGACAGCCATATTGGTCAATTCGACAAGAAACATATTATAGAAGGGGTCGTTAGCCTTAATATCAGGAGAACAAAGCACGTGAAGTGAATTGAGTTTTATATCCGGCGTTATATAAGTTCCCTTGCCGCGTATCTGTATAAGCAGGCCTTCATTTGTAAGTGCTTTAATTGCCGCTCTTACGCTGACCCTGCTAACACCCAGGGTTTCAGCCAGTTCCCTTTCGGAAGCAATTTTTACAAGTGAACCGGTACGAATTTTCAGTATTTGTGTTCTAAGCTTTTCTGTAGTTTTTTCCTTAATAAGGGGCTTTTGCATTATTTGTTCTCCATTTCCAGTTCCAATTAATACTAATATAATACCAATATAATACCAATACTTAATATGTGTGTCAAGATATGTATGTCAATATGTCAATGTCAATATAGCAGACACATATAAGCAGACATTTTATTTGATAATATAATTGTTTTCTAGTATAATTATATCAAAAAATAAAGGCTAAAAGTCCTTTATAGAATCTCACGGATTTTATGATTAACGATTCTTTGCAGGATATTCTTTTTTCAGAATATGGCTGCTACACTGCGCAATTAGATGGGAAAGGATATGAAAGCATTGAATCTGAATTTTACCGTCTAATAGCAGAAGTAAATAATTCAAAAGTTGGAAAGCATCTTATATTATCTTATTTATATTAATATGAAAGGATGGTAAGTATGAAATTTGGTGTCAATTGCAGCTGTCTTGATTTGAATGGAAAATGGGGTCTTGCATACAGCTTTAATGAACCGGAAAAAGAATATACAACAATTGAATCAATAAAAAAATCAGGTATGGAAGAAATTGAAGCAGTTGTTCCAGGAAATTTCGAGTTGGATTTACAAAGAGCAGGTATAATTGAGGATCTGTTTTTCGGGACCAATTCATATAAAAACCGATGGTTGGAAAAATGTCACGTATGGTATTTCAGGGAGTTCAGCAGTTCCGGTTTTAAAGAAGAAATTGATGCAATCCTTGTTTTTGAAGGATTGGACTGTTACTCGGATATTTATATAAATGGTATGCATGTTGCATCATGTGATAATATGCTGATAGAACATAAATTTCATATCAATAATTATCTGAAAGGGAATAATGAAATTGTAGTTCATATTAGGCCTGCATGTATTGAAGCTAAAAAATATGATTACCCTGTATCTGCAATTTCCGGTGAATACTGGTATGAATCTCTTTATGTAAGAAAAGCTCCCCACATGTATGGATGGGATATTATGCCAAGAATAGTCTCCGCAGGTATATGGAGACCCGTATACATAGAATATAGACCAAAGGATAGAATTGAAGAGGTTTATTTGCAGACGATAGATGTGTCTGATGATAAAAAACTGGCATATTTATCACTGTATTACAAGGTAAAAATAAGAAACGAAAATAATAACAATAATAACGGCAACAATAACGACAAGTGGGAAATCGTTGTCAACGGCTGTTGCGGCAGTTCTTCCTTTGAGCAAAAGAAAAAAATGCATTTCATTGCCGGTCATATGTACTTTTATGTTAACGATCCTGCTTTATGGTGGCCAAAGGGAAAAGGAAAGCCAAACCTCTATAACATAACCGTATCTCTTTTAAGAAATGGAAAGAGTATTGACACTGTATCATTCAAATATGGTATAAGAACAATAGAACTTATAAGAACAAGCGTAACCGGTTTGAAAGGAGAAGGTGAATTCTGTTTCAAAGTAAATGGTGAGAGGGTATTCATAAAAGGGAGCAACTGGGTTCCACTGGATGCCTTTCATTCGAGGGATAGGGAAAGAATACCCAATGCCATTTCATTGGTAGATGATATAGGATGTAATATGCTAAGGTGCTGGGGTGGGAACGTGTATGAAGATAACCTGTTTTATGATTTATGCGATGAAAAGGGTATAATGGTATGGCAGGACTTTGCCATGGCATGCGCTGTTTATCCGCAAGACAAGGAGTTCTGCGAAAGAATTGAGCATGAAGCGGTATGTACGGTAAAGAGACTCAGGCAGCATACATGCATTGTGTTGTGGTGCGGAGACAATGAATGTGATATGGCATATTACTGGAAAAAAACGAGCAGGAACCCTAATGAAAATATACTTACACGCAAAATACTGCCTGAAATTATAAGGCTGCACGATCCACACAGACCATATTTGCCAAGTTCGCCCTATATGGATGAGGAAGCGGTCAAAACAGGTAAAACCTATATTACGGAAGATCACCTATGGGGCCCCAGGAATTATTTCAAGAGTGATTACTATAGTAATTCCTTATGCCATTTTGCAAGTGAAATCGGGTATCATGGATGTCCATCTCCCAGGTCGATAAAAAAATTCATTTCCGCAGATAAATTATGGCCTTATGAAGATAATGACGAATGGATTATTCATTCATCCAACCCCGAGCCTGAAAAAGAAGGGCCATGGAGTTACCGTATCAGTCTGATGGCTAATCAGATCAAAGAAATGTTTGGAGTGGTTCCTGACAGCTTAGAAAAATTCTCACTTTTAAGCCAGATATGTCAAGCGGAAGCAAAGAAGTATTTCATAGAATTGTTCAGGGCATCGAAATGGAGAAGAACCGGTATCATTTGGTGGAACATATTGGATGGATGGCCACAGTTTTCTGATGCAGTTGTAGATTATTACTTTGAAAAAAAGCTTGCCTATTATTACATAAGGAACTCCCAAAAGGACTTCTGCCTGGTTATTGCAGAGCCAAAAGGATGGGAACATGACATCATTGCGTGTAACGACACTAGGGACAATATTGACATTATGTATTCTGTAAAGGACCTGGATACCGGAGAAATACTAAAAAGCGGGAACGCTGTTTGCTATAAGGATTCTTCAACAGTTATCGGAAGCATTCCATTCAGCAATGGATTTAAAAGATTCTATATAGTGGAATGGGAGAGTGAGCACGAAAGTGGAAAGAACCATTATATTTCAGGAAACCCACCATTTAATGCTGAAATGTATATTAAGATGCTGGAAAAACTTATTAATGTCATGGGCTGGGAATACGATCTCAAGTCCTTAACACAATAAACATGAATACAAAGAATTAATATGGGCGCATTTTATTTTTATGAAAAAATGCGCCCAATTATATTTTACCCTTGATTAAATTTACATTTCAAAGTATTATATATTTAAGATTATTATTATATTATAGTACATTTAATAATAAGTTGTATAAGAGATGTGATATGCGATATTCCGTGTAATAACTTACACAACAATAGTCTCACTAATACTATTTGCATTTTATTTGAGAGGTGAATTGAATTGAGTAAAAATATTGAAAATTGTCAAAGTAAAGTGAAATTAGGTTTTATTGGTCTTAGTGGCCGTGGAATAGGCCTCCTGGAAACTGTTTTAACAATGGAGGATGTTGACGTTCCTGCAGTGTGTGAACTATACGACGATAGGCTGCGAATGGGCATTGACCGGATCGAAGCTTCAGCCAGACAAAAACCCGAAGGATACAAAGACTATAAAAAATTATTAGAGCGTAAAGACATTGATGGAGTAATTATTGCTACCTCATGGACTACTCATGTTGAAATTGCTATTGCAGCTATGAAAGCAGGAAAGTATGCCGCTATTGAAGTTGGTGGAGCTACATCGCTTCAACAGTGTTGGGATTTGGTAAAGACCTCCGAAGAAACCGGAATGCCTTGCATGATGCTTGAGAACTGTAATTATGGTAGAGAAGAAATGGCTATACTTAATATGGTTAAAAAGAACCTTTTTGGTGAACTGATCCATTGTCAATGTGGATATGAGCATGACCTTAGACAAGAAGTTGCATGTGGAATAGAAAACAGGCACTACAGAATTCATAATTATTTGAATAGAAATGGGGATGTTTATCCAACACATGGACTTGGTCCTATGGCTAAGTGTTTAAATATTAATAGAGGCAATAGATTTATAAGCTTAACCTCTATGTCTTCAAAATCTCGTGGAATTAATGAATGGATTAAAGAGAACAAGGGAGAAGACCATCCCCTTGCAAAAGTGAATTTTGCATTAGGTGATATAGTTACTACAATGATAAAATGTGCTCATGGTGAAACCATCCTTATAATTCATGACACATCACTTCCTCGCCCCTATTCAAGAGGAGGAAGAGTGCAAGGAACAAAAGGCATATGGATGGAGGATAATAAATCTATTTACATACAGGGAAAAAGCCCCGCACATACCTGGGAACCTTTTGAGAATTACCTGGAAGAATATGAACATCCATTATGGAGAGAATATCTTGGCCTTGGAGTTCGTGGTGGTCATGGTGGTATGGATTATCTTGTCCTGAGAGCTTATATTGAAAGTGTAAAAGCTAAAACTGATACTCCTATAGATGTATATGATACTGCTACCTGGATGGCTGTTACGCCTCTCTCGGAGCAATCAATTGCCACAGGGAGCAGCGCTATAGCATTTCCTGATTTTACAAATGGTAAGTGGATAGATAGAAAACCTGGTTTACCAAGTAAATATTCCCTGGAAAATGTCTATGATGAGTTATTTATATAAATATCATGCTATCTGATGATATATTAGCTATATTTTGCGTTGTATTGTCTTTTATCTTTAAATCTCCACGAAGGGAGGAAATAAAATAGAATATAGTTTTCAATTTTTTAGAAAAGAAAAAAAATTGTTATAGGATAAGCTAATCTACAGGAGTTTAGATAAAATAAATTACAGAAGGAAATATTAACACACGTTCCCCGGACAGGTTACACTTCAGAACTGTCTATCGGTATTGCAAGTACAATGGGAATTTATAATCCGTTTTACAAACCCTTCAATTATGATGACAATATCCTTAAAAAGTCTTGTGTACTGATAACTTGTATTCTATCATTATCAAGATTCATTTTTAAAAAATCTTTATCTTCGGTAACCAAATATTCCGACTGACATTTTAATGCACTGACAAATTGAAACGCATCTTCAATATCATAAAAATCCAAGTGCAGACCATAAATCATTACTTCCATATCAAAGGGAACAACCTCTACAACTTGTAATAATTTATTTATTCTTTCCTTCAAGATTGAAGCTTTCATTTTAAATCTATTCTGCATTACATATATAATATTGTTTATCGTTATAGCTGAAATAAAAAAAGTAAGATTCTTTTCTTCAATCAATTTAAACATACTTCTGACATTATTTGAGTTTTGTCTTGAAACGTCTATTACATCAAACAGAATATTTGTATCAATAAAAACTTTATTTCCCATAATACTTCTCCAACATTCCACTTAATACGTGTTCGTCTTTTAGTCCGGTTACGCCCCAATCAAACAGGTCATCAATGATTTCCTTTTTGGACCTTCTTATAGGTGTAACCCTAAGTAAAGGCACTCCATTTTTTTCAATAATTATTTCTTCTTTTTGAGCATATTTAATAAAAGTTCCGAATTTGGTTTTTACTTCACTGGCAGACATTGTTTTCAACATACTCACTCCTCTATCCATTACTAATACTTAAAAACTAAAAACTCAACAATAAAACTAATACATATTTATTATAAAAGATATAGTTCAATTAGTCAATAATTATGTACATAATTTATTAAAAGTTGTACATTTTATCATGTTCCCGAATTTTCGTGCTAGTTTACCGCGCTTATCACTTGTCTTCTATCCACTCACAATCGAAACAATTATCAGCTTCAAGAGGCTCTTTTATTATTCCGTTTTTTATAAGCGGCATATGTACATCGCATGGAAGATCGGCGTCCATCCAGCCGTTATCTCTGTTCAAAACCCTAATAGGGATGCTATGATTTCTCACCTTCGCGAGCACGGGGTAGAAATCGGTTGATATACTGTAAAAAGATTATATATAGCAATCCGTATTTCCATCCAGTTGTACCTGTTACATCCTTAAATATCTTTCCTATAATTCATTCCTATATTTAGTCCTTAGTTTATTCCTCTATCAACTCATATATTGGTGCTCCCGGCGGGACTATCGGAAATACTTTTTCATCCTTATTAATTTCAAAATTTATTAATACCGGTCTGTCTTTTGAGTTCAGTGCTGTCTTTAATGCAGGGTCTACTTCCTCAGGTTTCGTAACATTTATGCCCTCTGCGCCAAAGGCTTTTGCAAGGGCCACAAAATCAGTCCCCCTATCTATTGTAGTACATGAATACCTGCCTCCATAAAAAAGCTCCTGCCACTGTCTTACCATCCCAAGCACCCGGTTATTCAGGATTGCTATTATAATAGGCAGTTTATACTCGACTGCCGTTGCAAGTTCGGTGCAGTTCATTCTAAAGCTGCCGTCACCGGCAATATTAATAACTTTTTTATCCGGTCTGCCTATCTGGGCTCCTATACATGCCCCCAGGCCATATCCCATTGTACCTAATCCACCTGATGAAATAAACTGCCTTGGCCTTGTATACTTATAAAATTGTGCTGCCCAAAGCTGGTTTTGACCTACTTCAGTAGTAATAATTGCATCACCTTTTGTTAGTTCATATATCCTTTCCACTACATATTGAGGTTTTAAAGTGCCATCCTGTGTATACTTTAAAGGGTACTCTTTTTTCCATTGGTCAATTTTCCTGTTCCACTCGGAATACCCCTTTTCAGGTACTTTTTGGATTATAAGTTGTAATATCTTTTTTATATCTCCAATTAACGGGTAATGTACATTAACATTTTTCCCTATTTCTGCAGGGTCTACATCTATATGCATTATTTTTGCATTAGGTGCAAATCTTTTTACATTGCTTATTACTCTGTCACTGAACCTGGCACCAATAGCAATAAACAAATCTGCCTCGGAAATAGCCATATTAGTGGTCCGTGCTCCATGCATGCCCACCAAACCCATAAAAAGTTCATGAGTCCCCGGGAAAGATCCCAGGCCCATAAGTGTCGTAGTTACCGGTATTTTTGCCTTTTCAGCCAAAGCCAGAACTTCCTGGTCTGCCGCAGCAATTGACACACCTCCACCAGACAAGATTACGGGTTTTTCGGCCTTGCTAATCATTTCAGCCGCAATGGCAATATCTTCCTCTTTTATTTTTTGAGTTATACCTTTCCTGGATAAAACATCATGTACCTTAACTCTATTACTAAAATCTTCGGGTTGATATTCTGCAACAGCTGCTGTTACATCTTTACATATATCTATAAGTACAGGCCCCGGCCTTCGTTCTTTTGCTATAACAAACGCCTCTCTGATTATTCCTGCAAGTTTTGTCACATCTTTTACTATATAGTTATGTTTTGTTATAGGCATGGTTATTCCGGTAATATCTACTTCCTGGAAAGAATCTTTGCCAAGCAAAGAGGTAGCAACCTGGCCGGTAAATGCAACTATCGGTACTGAATCCATGTATGCTGTTGCAATCCCAGTAACAAGGTTTGTAGCCCCCGGCCCCGATGTAGCAATACATACACCCACCTTTCCCGTTGCTCTGGCATAACCGTCCGCTGCATGAGATGCTCCCTGTTCATGGGATGTCAATATATGCCTTATTTCACCCTGTGCCTTGTATAACGCATCATATATATTTAATACCGCTCCCCCGGGGAAGCCGAATACAGTATCAACACCCTGTTCTTTTAAACACTCTATTACTATTTCAGCTCCGGTTAATTTCATTTGAACTCTCACCACTTTCTCTTTTTAAAGTCAAAACAAACTGTCTCTTAACAACTCATAAGGCTTACTATATTTATACACTATATGGATACGGATTGCAATATTTCAATAGCTAATTAATGGCTAATTATATGAACAGTTCAATTTAATTAACAATTTAATTGAAATATAAATTACAGCAAGCTTGTCAAGTCTTATGCTTAAAAACCGCTCCCGTACTTGCCGATGACACTAATTTTGCATACCTTCCCAGGTATCCTCCCGTTATTCTCGGTTCAGGGGCTTTCCATTCGGCCATTCTTTTTTTAAGCTCCTCATCCGGTATTTCTACATCCAACCTTCCCCCAGGAATATTTATACTTATGATATCTCCATCCTTTACAACTGCAATTGGTCCGCCCTCCATTGCTTCAGGAGATACATGCCCTATAGAAGCACCTCTTGTTGCCCCTGAAAACCTCCCATCAGTTATCAAGGCAACATCTTTATCCAAACCCATTCCTGCTATAGCAGATGTGGGACCTAGCATCTCCCTCATCCCGGGTCCGCCTTTTGGCCCTTCATAACGGATAATCACTACATCCCCTTTCACTATTCTCCCATTATATATGGCATTTATAGCATCATCTTCCGAATCAAACACCTTTGCAGGCCCTTTATGGCAAAGCATTTCCGGAGCTACCGCCGACCTTTTGACAACAGCACCATCAGGAGCAATGTTACCCTTTAGAATAGCTATTCCTCCAGTAGGACTATAAGGATTGTCCACACTCCGGATTACTTCCCTATCAAGAACGCAGGCTTTTTCAATATTCTCGCCAACCGTTCTCCCGGTCACAGTTATGAGTTCAATATTTAACAATCCTTTTTTGGATAATTCCTTCATTACTGCCTGTACTCCTCCTGCCGCATAAAGGTCTTGTACATGATGAGGCCCTGCGGGAGATAATTTACATATATTTGGCACCCTAGCGCTAATATCATTTATTATATCCAGGTCTATCTTTACCCCTGCTTCATGCGAAATAGCTAAAAGATGTAGGACTGAATTTGTAGAACACCCCAAGGCCATGTCTACTGCAAGGGCATTTTTAAAAGCTTCAGGAACAAGTATATCCGATGGTTTTATGTCTTTTTCAATAAGCTCCATGATCTTCATCCCTGTTAACTTGGCAAGCCTTATTCTTTCCGCGTAAACCGCTGGTATAGTACCATTACCGGGAAGTCCCATACCAAGAGCCTCAGTAAGGCAGTTCATTGAATTGGCAGTAAACATTCCGGAGCATGAGCCACAACCGGGACACGCATACTCTTCACAATCCCTTACTTCATCTTCTGTCATTTTACCAGCCTTGTAAGCTCCGATAGCTTCAAATACACTATTTAAATCCAGGTACTTGCCATCCCTTTTTATAGAGAGCATAGGTCCTCCGCTTACAAATACCGAGGGAATATTTATCCTTGCAGCCGCCATCAACATACCCGGTATAATTTTATCGCAATTCGGTATAAATACCATGCCGTCAAAACTATGTGCCAATGCCATTGCCTCGCACGAATCCGCAATAAGCTCCCTGGTAGCAAGAGAATATTTCATGCCCAAATGACCCATGGCTATTCCATCACAAACCCCAATAACACCAAACTCAACAGGCGTACCCCCTGCCATTCTTATCCCTGCTTTTACCGCCTCCGCAATTTTATCCAGGTGTGTATGTCCCGGTATAATATCGTTTTTGGAATTAGCTATACCGATAAGGGGGCGCCTTATTTCTTCATCAGTATATCCCATGGCCTTAAATAAAGATCTGTGGGGAGCCCTCTCTATGCCTTTTTTAATTGTATCGCTTCTCATTTAAATCCCCTCTTTCATAACATGTGTTGTTTTATATATTATACTCACGTATAACACTCATATATAATACCTAACTTACTCTCAAAAGCCCAACACCCCAAATTCAGGTGCGTATAACAGCGCCGGTTAAATTCAACTTGTTATAATATTTATTCTTTATTCTACTATGCAAAGCTTTAGTATGTCCATAGTATTAAATAAAAAAAGTATAATTCGTTAACTATTTCATACATACCACAATAATTTTCATTAAAGCTGTAAAATTGTGTAAAATTGTTAGCGTCAACTTAGGACGACATTCAAAAACTCAAATTACACGGTTCGGTAAAATGTTACATGTTTCTGCAAAATGTCTATATCCCCTTGCCCGGGAACATAAAGTCTATAATAAAATTATTCTCGTAAAAGAATTTGGCTATTGTAGAAGTTCCTATAGCATCATGTATTTGCCTGAAGGAAGGTACAGAATTAAAAAGCATTAATATTGCAAAAACAATATACACGGTGAGCAACCCTTCAACCGCACCAAGTGCAAAACCTCCCAATTTGTCCAGCTGTTTGAACACAGGGAGTTTTGTAATACCCTCAAGCAAATGTTTTACAATAACTATGGCAATTCTTACTGCTAAATATAACAAAACCATGCTTATTATATAAATAATGATTTTTGCCAATTCTCCGCTTATTATTTCCATTACTTTATTTACATCTATAAGCTTTCCGGGCTCAGGTACCTGGTTAATTATATTGCCTTTCAAAAACTCGGGCAAAGGAAGCTTTTCAATAACGGTATTGACGGCAGCCTCCTTTACCTGTTGACCGGTTTGGGATATAAGTTCTGCTTTTTGCTTCAGTAAATTATCAAGTATTGATGTTTTAATATTTTCGAATAATTTTGTCTTCATTAGCAATTCTGCAACCTTAGGGTAAAATTTTAATGATATCCATATTGAAATAAAATACGAGGCAATTTTAAAAATAGATAGAATAAACCCTGTTTTAAGTCCCACTAATGCGAAACCCAAAATAATGGCAACTACCGCGATATCACTTAAATTCATGTTCTCTCCCCCTATAAAAACTTTTATAATTTTGTGTATAATTTTGCCGGTCAATTTAACTTATGCTCTTAATTCATATGTACTCTATGTACTCTTAATTCGTATGAAAAGAACATCAGCGGATTCTTACTATGTCCACACTATTTTTAGTAACCACAGCTGCCTCATTTTTACTGAAGAAATGTACTTCTTCCACATCCGAAATTGAACTGTATTTGACAATTAAGTCCCCTCTGCCGTTTACAAAATGCACCTCTCTTCCGGTATTTATTGCCGCTGTATCATGGTAAGTACTTATATTATACACTTCTTCACCTAATTGGTAATCTTTAACTATATTTCCTGCTTTGTTTATCAGCACAATTTTACATGCATTTGCCCCTTCTACGCTGCTTACAGCTGCAATAAAAACCCTGTCGTCAATAACGCCGGTACTATACACTCTTTTATACTCCTTTTTCCACACCTCACTCCTATTTTTATCAAAATATATAATTGATGTATCATTCACAATAGCGAATGAATCATCTTCAAGTGCCCATACAAAAGGATATACATGGTTTTCACAGGGTGATAAAGCTGCAAAGGGGTTGCCTAATAAATCTGTAAACTCAATATAGGAGGCAGCACTCATCCCTGAAACATCAATGCTATGAATTATAACGGTTTCCCCGGAAGGTAAAACTTCACTTGAAAATACAAATGTGTCTATTATAGACCTGCGGAAAATTTCCTGCCCTTCAGGACTAAAAACCTTTACAATTCCCTTATATTTTTCCAATTCATGTACAACAGTAATAAACCCCTTTTGGTTAATATCAGCATTTATTATATCCCCCTCAAAAGTTTCTTCCCACTTTAAACCCTTAGTATCCATAACAAAAGCTTGTCTTCCCCCAATGTCTGCTACAAGTAAATTTTGGCCTTTTGTTTTTAACATGGGTTCATTCATTTTAACTGTAATACTCCATTGTTTATTCCCTTTTTTATCCATAGCGGTTATACCGTAAATGGTACATTTTACCAACAAGTCCTTATATACTGCAAAATCCGGCCTTTCTTTTGCTTCGTATTCTATCTCCCAAAGCTTTATATCCTCTTCATCAACCCCTTTTTTATGTAAAGTGTCGTAAAACAATTTTTTTATATAATTTTCATCAATATTAATATCGCTATTTCTTAAATAAGCCGTAAATGCTGTGAGCAAAACAGCAATAAAAAGCAAAATAAATAAAATTACTTTAGGCTTTTTACTGCCTTCTCTTACTGTTGCCCTTTCATCAGTAGTATTCAAAGGAATTCACCCCACAAGTTGTCTTCTTTAACTTAAGTCTATTTTACCATAAATATTGATTAAAGTATTTATAAATAAATAAAAAAAATTACTGAAACAATGCTATTAGTGATTACAATATTTATTAGACGGGGGAACTGATGCTGATTCCGCCCCTTGTGAGATTTACGTACACAATATAGAATATAGAGACAATATAGAACATAGAATATGGAATATAGAGATGATGCTCAGCCCTTTATTGATCCTATCATAACACCTTTCACAAAATATTTCTGTAAATACGGGTAAACTAATATTATTGGCAATATAGATACAATAATAGTTGCATATTTAATTGAATCCTCGGCAATAATATTCTTCCCACCGGACACAATCATTTCTGCATCAATGGCTTCGCCCTTAAGAACTATCTGACGCAATATAACCTGCAATGGGTATTTGGTATGATCCCGTAAATATATAAACGGTCCAAAAAATGCATTCCATAATCCTACTGCATAGAATAATCCTATTGTAGCAATTACGGCACTGGATGTAGGAATAACAAGAAACCATAATATACCCAGGTCATTTAGACCGTCAATTTGTCCCGATTCCTCTATTTCTGTCGGAAATGTAGAAAAGAAACTTCGCATAATAATTAAATTCCATGCACTTAATGCACCGGGAAGCACCACCGCCCATATGGTATTATATATTTTCAGCCAGTTAATTGCCAGATAAGTTGGAATCATTCCGCCGTTAAAAAACATTATAACAATAACCATTCCATTTATTACTTTAGCAAAAGGACAACGGTTCTTTTTACTTAGGGCATAGGCTGCAGTTGTAGTTACAAAAAGAGCAATAGCTGTACCAAGAACCACATAAATAATTGTATTCTTATAGGCAGTAAAAATCCTTTTATCTTCAAATACTTTTTTATATACATCCAGATTAAAGCCTTTGGGATAAAAAGTAATTTCATTTCTCAAAACATAAATATTTTTTGAAAAAGAAACAGCAACCATATAAATAAAAGGGTATACTGTAACAAATATTACAAATAAGAGCAAAAGCGTTCTTAATAATGTCCAAAATGAAAGTTTATTTTTATTAACCATAATTACATCACCTTTCTACCAAAGACTCGTTTCTGTCAGATATTTGGAAATCTTGTTACAAATTACAAGGAAGATCACATTTACTGCTGAATTAAATAACCCAACTGCCGAAGCAAAACTGAAGTTATTGCTCTCAATACCTGTCCTATATATATATGTTTGGATAACATCGGATGTTTCATAGGTAGATGGCTTTTGCAACAGATAAGCTCTTTCAAATCCTACATTCATAACATGTCCAAGCCTTAACAACAGCATTGTTACTATAGTTGGTGCAAGGCATGGCAAGGTTATATAAATAAGCTGTTTTAACCTTGATGCTCCATCTATTATAGCAGCCTCATATAGCTGAGGATCAATATTAGTTAGTGCTGCTAAGTATATTATTGCGCCCCATCCTAGTCCCTGCCATATTTCAGAGGCTATATAAATTGTTCTGAAGTACTTTGCATCAGCAAGAAAGTTTATTCGCTGATATCCCATGGAAACTAGCAACTTGTTAATGGGGCCGCTGGTTGGTGATAGAAACATACTGAAAAGTCCCACTACGACTACTGTTGAGTAAAAATGCGGCATGTAGCTTACAGTCTGCACAAATTTCTTGAATTTTATATTTTGCACTTCATTTAATATAAGGGCAAATATAATAGGTGCAGGGAATCCCCATAGTATAGAATATGCCGAAAGCAGTATAGTATTTCTAAAATACTTGTAAAAAAACGGGTTGCTAAAAAATGTCCTGAAATGTTTCAAGCCAACCCACGGACTGTCAAAAAACCCTTTAAAAGGTGAGTATTGTTTAAATGCTATTAAAACTCCCCACATGGGAAGATAGTAAAATAAAAGCATGCATATTACTGCCGGAATAACTAAAAGGAACAAATATTTTCCCTTTTTTAGCTTCTTTAAAAACCCTCTGGGTTTGGAAACAGGCATAGCTTTTATATCTAAAACTGAACTTGTATTATTTGTAACTTCCCTCCCCATTAAATCACCCCTAACTTTTGGATACCGGGGAATCATTTCCCCGGTATCTCCAATATTTTCTATTTTTTCAGTGCCATTTTGATTACTCGTTTGCTACTCTTTTGCTACTCTATTATAAGCTTCTTCATACATTTTTATAAGCTTATCTACCCCTAGTTTCTTTACTTCCTGAACATATGCATCCCATTCACTTAGCGGTCTTTGTCCAAGCAGGAATTTAGAAAGCTGTTCGTTGACATAAGTCGCAATAGTTGTTCCAAGTTGCGCATTCATTTCAGTTTCCTGTTCATTAAAAGGAAGCCAATTAAGTGGATTAGCCCTTTCTTCAACATATTGTATTGCTATACGAGCCTGTTCAACATTCTCTTTTGAGTAGAGGGCTTCGTTTGATGCCGGGTCAATTACCTGATAAAGGCCGTAGGTACCTACACCATAGAGATTACGAGGGGGTGTACCCTTGTCATCAAGGATAAATTGTTTTTCACCGTTAACTACTTTATAGGTAACACCTTCTTTACCCCAGCTAAGAATTTCAATTCCTTCAGGGCTATACATCCAGTCAACATACTTGAACGCATTGTTTATATTTTCCTGTTTTCCTGTATTACATACTAAGAAACCGGAAAATTCGAAATTAGTCTTTTTAATTCTGTCGGTTGCATTTGGTCCAATACCTTTCGGGGGTGCCATAACTGCCCATGTATATTCAGGATCAGTTACACGCGCGGGACCGTTGAAAAAGTCGATACGTACAATATACTCAGGCATCATGAACCCTCTTCCTGATGATACCAGCTCTTGCCAGCTCTTTGTCTCAATTGTCAGGAAATCCGGAGGCAATAGCTCTTCATCAGCCATTTTCTTAAAGAACATTACCATTTCTTTTGTAGTATCTTCTATAGCACCATAGCCCCATTTTTTTGTATTAAAATCATAGTACCCATAGAGGGCATGATAAGGTTTCCATTGAGGTGCCATAATCTCAAGTTGTCCTAAACCTGTTCTGAACGCAAGAGGATAACTGTCAGGATATAACTCCTTTAGTTTTTTAGCAACCTGATACATCTCATTTACATCTTTTGGAGGAGTAAGACCATGTTTTTCAAATATGTCTTTACGATACATCCATGCTCTCAGATTATTAATAGTATGGAGACCATAAGTTGGGAAGAAATAAATCTTTCCATCACCAGATGTACGTTGTGCAAGACATTCCTTTGAATCAGGGGTATTTTTTATCCAATTACTAAAATTCGGCAACTTATCAAGATTGTCCATAATGCTGACAAAAGCACCTGCAAGAGCATGTTTATCAGCTATTGCTTTTGAAATTAAATGAAGCAAATCAGGAAGCTGATCCCTAGATGCCATTATTAAATTAACCTTTGTTTCCATTTCCGTATTGGGTATAGCTTGAATATCAAATTCAATATTTGTTGCTTCAGAGACTATTTTCCACATTGCCCAGTTTGGATCATAGGGCCAGCTTGCATGAGAACCCATGACAATTGATATCTTGGTAGGCTTGTCAAAGAGTTTTCCGCTCTTAATTTCGCCGGTATTATCTTTTTGGTTATCGGCAGCAGTTCTATCTTCCTGCGTATCGCCACCTTTTTTTGAATTGCTGCAGGCTGCCAGTGCAAGTACTATCAAAAGTACTAAGGCCAATGCAATAATTCTTTTTAATAAAGACTTTCCCTTCATGTAATAAATCCTCCTTTTTAAAATTTAATGTGCAGCCTCTGCTTTTTCAACTTATAATCTGTCGACTTTGTTTCTGCATTATATATTGAAATTAAAGTTATTAAAGTTTGAAAAAGCATGCTGCTCATTTATTATAAAAAGTGCGTGTGATAAAATAAATGATTATTTGTATTGAAAATACCGATAAATTTAAATATTTAAAAATATAGTGATAACTTAAAATTTTCAATATAAAATAATAATTCTTCTTAATAGTACTCAGGAATCGGCCCTGAATGGTTCATCCAACAATCCTGAATTCCTTCTATATTCCTTTGGGGTAAATCCTGAATATTTCTTAAATAATCGAATAAAAGTATTGCCATTAGCAAATCCTACTTTCATTGCTATATCTTTAACCTTCATCTGAGTGTTCTCTATTAGTTCCATAGATTTTTTTATACGATAATTATTAATATAATCATTGAGATTTATATTAAGCCTTGCTTTAAAATAAGAAGATATATATGCAGCGGAAAGATTAAGCTTTTCCGCCAGCAAATCAAGATAAATATCTTCCATATAATGTTCTTCTACATAATTAATAATAAAATCGATAATATAATCATTTTTCTTTTTGTTTCTTGCAATATAATCTATAACATTCTCTATAAACTCATGGCATATACTTTCGTATTCTTTAATGGTATCGCATTCTTCAAGCAAATAATATACTCTCGATGTATTTATTTCTTTAGGTATATCATAGTACATTCGTGTTAATAACTTTATAGAGCAATTTACTATTTCTATGCAGAGAAGTTTAATATAAAAACTATTAACATCCTTTTTCATATTATAATCAAGAATATCACTTACCATTTTCAGGCTTTCCTTTTTTTGTGCATTACGAAGAAAACCTGTAAACTCTTCCATTTGCTCCAGAGGGAAATAGAACCTATTGCTGTTTTTATTAATAGAATCTTCAGTTAATACCTGGGTCTCAGGCACCAGTTTTCGATACTTGGCAATTTCAAACATGCTGTTATATGCCTCTTTCAAATAAGACACATTATCATAGGTCTTACTTATTGCTATAGTAAAATATACAAATTCCTTATCATTTTCCAATTGTCTGATTATATCATTAATCAACATCTCAATATTCTTCTCATTTTTTTCAACATTAATAATTGAAACAATTTTCTTGTTTTCCATCTGAAAAGTAATGGAGCTTTTGAAATGCTCTTTTACATAAAGTTGAATCAGCTCCTTGAACAAGAATGTGATTTTGCTGGTTTCTTGTTCATGAGGCATTTTCTTAAGGAATTCAGGCTTAAAATGAAGTTTAAAATATATGATTATATAACTCTGAGTTACAGATAAGTTCTCCTTTATCTCATCAGCTTGTATATATATATCTTTCATCTTAGCCTGATATAAAAACGCTTCCAGGTTTGAGTTGCGTGTTTTAATATCTCTGGCATAATCAGCATTTTGTTCAACAATTAACCTTACATTATCTCGAATATAATTAAGGTCGAAAATGTTTTTATGTGAAGAAACCTCCCTCATTTTCATAGATTTAATTGCACTTACGGGTTTATATACTTTCGCCGTTTTTTCATGGTTTACTGCATAATGCTCCTGCTTAAAGTTTTTTGATTGTGTTATGACCTCTGCAATTTGTTTTACAGGATTATTAAACTTAACTACAATTAAAAATGACAATAAAACACTAAACAATAATGAGAATACCAATACGAGCCTGAAAATAATATTAACTTTGGCAAGCTGCTGTTTTAGCTGTGCATCAGGAACAAGTCTATAATACGTTAATCCGCTGAAATTTGATGTTCTCATAAAAAGGTATCCCTGGCTTGTTTTAACAAAGTTTTTTCCATCAGCAAAAGCACCTTCAGGTATTAAAAGTTTTGAACCCGAAACTGAAGGATAGATCATATCTCCATAATTATTATATATATAATAGTAGTCTACAAAACTTTTATCAATAGATCTTATAAGATCTTCAATTCTAACCAAACTTATTATAAGAAAATTGCTGTTATTACCTTTTTTGAAAGCAAAAGGCATAAGAAAACTACTGGAAGAACCTATACGGCTATAATCATTAAATGTATCAGCAGGATAAATTTTAAAAATGAAATCCTTATTCATTTCCTCAAGCCAGAATTCCTTTGTATAATTTCGGCTGTTAAAAAATTTGGTATAGAACCATTCACTGTCATATGTTCCCAAAGCCTCTACAATAATCTTGTCAGGCTGCTTTGGCATAATATACATAGCCTTTACATAATCCATAAAACCACTGTAATTTTTTTTGTACACTCGCTCGTTGAGTTTTTCGAATAAAACTCTCTTTTCATACATATTCGTGCTCTGTCCGTTTATTAATGGGAAAAAGACCTCTTCATAATGCAACTGTACCATGGCATTCTTAATTTGCTCAAAAATCTGTTCATTTTTAGCTACAACTTTACTGAATCGTTCATCCATATTTACAGTTATTTCAGTTTCAATTATTTTCAAATACGTTTTATATGCATATAGGTAAAAGAAAGAAACTGTCAGTATTATTAATAAAAAACTTGCCATTAATCTTGAAAACATAGTTCTTAATAGCAGTATATCAATAATTTTCCTTTTCAAGGCAATCTCCCCTGTAAACACACTTTCAATAATTTATTTATAGCACTTATAAATAATTAATAACACAACTTATAACATATATATAATAACATATTTCTTTCTAATTTAACATGTTAATTTCTGTAAATGAGCCCAAACATTCTGCCAAGAGCACTATTGTCCTGTATGCAGCTTTTGGAAGAGTAAACAAGGAAAAATCTTAATGTCGTTAAGCTGATGTTCTGATAGCTCTATTAATCCAATCAAATACCAGCAAAAACAACATAAACATCCCTGTATATCCAAATATGGGATAAACTGTGGATATCAGCCTTGAAAATCCAACACTGGATAATGGCACTGATAATGCACATATTACCACTGTAGTAGTTTTTATGTTGAGATTGAGCCTGGTACTTATTCTGCAAATTGCACCATATCCTGAAGTTACTGCTGAAGTCAACATGGCAGAAGCCATTACAATGTTATATGCATTCATTATGAAACTACTATATCTTTCTATAATATCAATTACTGGAAATTCTCCGATTAACGTATCTGTAAAAAAAGTTGATATGGCAAGGTTTAAAACTAAAGCAGTAAAGCACAATAAAAGTCCTCCCAGAATGCCTCCGGCTATAGCGGTCCTTCTTGTCTTAAGGTAAGGTAATAGGCTACTTAAAGCGGATGCTGCAAGTATATTATTGTAACTAACATACAAAAGAGAAGAAAATACCCAATTATTAGTTATTATTTCAACACCCCTGATAATGCTAAATACTTCTTTATTTCTGCTGATAATAATAAAAAATCCTACACCTATAATTCCCACAACAAGGACAGGTGCCAATACGGCACTTAACGCGGCAATCCCTTCTACACCTACAAACATAATTATCATGGATATTATGCTGATAATAATAATGCCATATTCCAGGGGTAAATGAAATAATCCTGATAAAATACTTCCCATACCTGCAATCATAACACAATAAACCGACAACAGAAAAATGGTAGATATCAATTGCATTATCCTGCCAAGGAGCAACCCCGCTATTGGAAATATCAGTTCCTCGAAATTCCTTACTCTTTCCAGGTATACTTTTTCCAATATAATATAGCCAGAAAAAGCAAATAAAGCCCCTGATAAAAGAATACCATAAAAGCCCCCTTTGCCATAGCTGGTGAAAAAATGTATTATTTCCTGGCCGGATGCAAAGCCTGCACCAATTATTACTGCTAAATACACGCTTGATACTTTAATTATGTTCCTTATTTCTCCCCTCAAAAAAACGACTCCGTCATAGCATTTATCCCTTATAATACTATGACGGAGTAATCACCTTAATTACTTTAAACACAACAGCTGCTCTAACGTAATAAATCCTCCAATACAAAGGAACATTTGTCATGGTTTTACTGGCTCTTATTTATTGCTTCCATTAACTTCGTGTAAGATTCCCTTACTCCCTCGGGTTCATCAAATTTCTTCTTTTCAACGAGTATGCCGCTATACTTTCCATTTCTCATTACGTAGTAGTAACGGTCATCTTTTGGTATAAACTCCACTTTCATAACCTTAGGTTCAATCTTCCTGTAATAAGTGAAAGTTATTTCGGGTTCTCCCACAGGTGTTGCACCAGGTTCCACTTCACTCAAGGTTACTCCTATTAGAGATTGATAATATGTCCTGAAGGGTTGTTTATCATTTTCATCTTTCATGCTGGCATCTTTACCGTTCACAAAGAACTTGTCCTTGTCTGTATCCTTTTCAGGATCCGTTTGCAACTCGCAGTCCAGTGTGTAGCCATCCATTTCTACAACTATTCTTTCTACATCCCATATATTTGTTATATAGGCAAATACTTCTACAATCTCCTTGAGCGGTTTATCCAGGAAAGTAAAAGCTTCAGTAGAAATTGTACAAACCTCATTTCCACCTTCAAGCATCACATATATTTTCGAGTTCTCCTTACTTTCCTGTCCCATAAGAAGCCGGTTTTTCCCTTCTGAAGTTTCAAACTCCAAAACATAGGATGGTTTTGCAAGCCCATACTTTTCAAGGTCTGACGGATTCTCCTCAACATACTCAATAACTGTTGCCTGGGTTATTGCATCAAGCATTGGAGATAATGCACTAACATTTACATTCCCCTCTATAGGTGATGTCATTGTCCAGTCAGAGTCTTTATCAGGTCTTTCAGCCCGAAAAACCAATGAGCCTTTTCTTTCCATGGACACTTTGATTATATCGTCAGATTCCACAGTAAACAGCGCTTTATCCCGTATATCATTTCTTTTTACTTTTACTTTATCTATTGTGTAAGTGTCAGTGGTATATACCTTGTTACTATCCTTCTTCTTTACATAATATGCTCCCTTTGTAGGGGTAAGGCTGCCGATTTCCAGTGTCTCAACCGTCCCGTCTTTCATTTTTGCAGATACGACAACGGGTTTATCGAGCCCATACTGTGCAAGGTCTGTTGCATTTTCTTCTATAACCTTTTCAACAAATATCGAGGAGAAGTTTATGGCCACACTATTTAGTTTGCTTTTATCATACCTTATACCTTCAGGGTAAACAAGTTCCCACTCATTTTCATTTTCATTCTTTACAAATACCAGCTTTTCTCCCTCGTTTTCTATGGTTATCTCTGCCATTTCCAGTGTATCCAAATCAATAATCTTATCAAAGTTTCTTGTGTCGGATGACGATTTACTGTTTTTGTAGTTAGTGACAAATAGATAGACCCCGAACAACAAAACAAACACAATTAAAACAATTATAGTGTTTCTGTACCTTCTCATAGATGCCTCCTCCTTAAATATACAAAAGTACCTAACCCAAGGATTATGAGGGGGAGTACAACTACAACAATAATTCCCATGTAGTTTGCCTGTTCGGCTGTAATATTAATATACTGACTTGTGTAACTTTTGGGTGCTATAATTACATCATCTTTTGCTTCACGCATCCAACCAACTATTTCAAGAAAGAATACCAAGCTGTTACTGAAATAAGGTCCAAGGGTGTCAGCTGCACTATCTTCAAGGAAAGAGCTATTTCCTATTACAGCTATTTTTGAAGGCTTCTGCCAGCCTGTATGCTCGACAGCAACTGCAACATCCAGTGGTCCGGTTATATCATTGCCCCTTGTCTTGTCAACCTGCTCTCCTACAGCCAAACTGCTTGTTTTTGCAAGGGGTATTACGTCAATATATTCCTTTACATTTTTTAGTATATTTATACTTCTTGAATTTCCCAATAGTATGTTAAAGCTCTGGGACATTACTTTGTTACTGCTTACATTCATCAAAACTACATAGGGGTTTTGGGGCCAATGCCGTCTTTCGTCATTTTCCTTTACCTTATCATAATTCAACCCCAGGTTATAATCCATTAAAATATTTTCAAACTGGGGAAACTGCGGATCGAGTTCCAGGTAGTCAAACATAAATATCGCTTTTCCGCCATTTTTAAGGTACTCTTTTATTTTATCTTTCTCGCTTATAGTCAAATCCTTTTTGGGAGATGCTACCACCAGGATCTCAGCATCTTCAGGCACTTTTTCTTCTATAACGAGATTAATGGGCTTTATATCAAAATTATTATTTACCAATTGATCTCTGAGTGAAGAAAAATTGCTATCTATATCCTTTTCGTCATGTCCTGTAGTAAAATATATTGTAGGTGTAATTTCGGAAGTAACATACTTTATAGCACCTGTGAAACCCTGCTCTGCTATTGAACCCGTAATGCGAGTCTGGAATGTTGACTGATCGAAATACGTACTGAAAAGGTCATAATAAGAAAGGCTTTTCAGTTTTTTCCCTGACTTTACGACAAAAACGCTTTTACTGACATCTTTCAATATATTGTCAGGATCAATCTCTTTTAATATACCGGGATTTTTATCCGGATCCACATATTTTACGGTAACATGGGGATATTTTGCGTATTGCTCAAGTAGATCAACAAATTCCTTATCCTGGCTTGAAGAACTTATTCTACTCTCATCAAACAACCCGTATATTATAACATCTTTGTCCAGTTCCTTTAAAATCTTTTTGGTAGTATCCCCGATAGAATATAGCTTGTTAGGTGTCAAGTCCCATTTAACCTGTGCCATATCAACCAAAACGTTCAATACTATTGCAATTGCTACTACTGCGGCAATTAATATAATAGAATTGGTCCCATATTTGAAAGTCCTGCTTTTAATTATCTTATTAAAAGTCTTCTTAATACTGTTCGTCCACTCAATTTTTCTCATCCATATCACCCCTGACTCCAGCGTCTTCTTTCAATAACCATTATTGTTATAAACATAAATACCGATATAAAACTGAGATAATAAATAATTGAACTCAAATTAAGGACTCCCCTGTTAAAATCTTCATACCTGGAAAGCAACGAAAACCAGTACAGGATTTTTGCTATGAAACCCCCTACCATTCCTCCTATACCGTCAGCAATCCACATTATAAGAAGACCCACAAAGCTAATTATTGCAGCAATAACCTGGTTCTCAGTCAAAGCTGACGCAAATACTCCCACTGAAATGAAAGATGCTCCCAAAAGAATAAATCCTACGTATCCTCCTACCAATGGTGGTGTAAGCGAAGCACCAAAAGCAAATAAAATTATGGGATATATAAACGATATAAGGACCATAACAAGAAATACAAATACAGCAGCGAAATACTTTCCAAGCACAATTCCCATCAGGTTTACAGGCGATGTAAGCAGAATAACCTCAGTACCGTTCTTTCTATCTTCTGCCAGTATCCTCATGGTCAGTATCGGAACTATAAATATTAATATATAGCCCATACTCGCAAGATTCCCGTTGAATTCTCCATACATGCCGATTAAATTAGGCCAAAATATGATTGAAGATATAAGTATAAACATACCTATCAAAACATAAGCCACGGGTGAATAGAAATATGATTTTACTTCTTTCCAAAAAACAGCCTGCATATTAACTTACCTCCTTTCCTTCTTCGGTTACAACCTGGAGGAATATCTCTTCCAGGGTCATACCCAGTGATTTTAATTCTATAATCGGGTAACCGGCTTTTGCCATTGCAAAGAAAAGAGGACGCCTTACATCAACATCCTTATCCGACTCAACGATATATGTTACAACGTCCCTTTCTTTTTCAACATTTGGCTCAACATACTTAACCCCATATATTTCCTTTATATGACCCAATACTGAATTTTTCGGTCCTGAAATAGTAACTGACATTTTCGAGACCTTACCGAAGTTCTTTGAAAGGTTTTCCGGTGTATCGACAGCCGCTATCTCTCCTTTATGGATTATAACAACCCTGCCGCATATAGCACTTACTTCACTTAATATGTGGGAACTCAAAATTATGGTATGCTCTTTACCCAGGGCTTTTATAAGCTTCCTGATTTCAATAATCTGTTTTGGGTCAAGGCCTACTGTAGGCTCGTCCAATATAAGGACCTCAGGCTTCCCTACCAGTGCCTGGGCCAATCCTACCCTCTGCTTATACCCTTTTGAAAGGTTTTTTATAAGCCTATTTCTCACTTCCGTTATCCCGACCAGCTCCATTATATCATTAAGTTGGCTTCTCCTTACTTTTTTGTCCACCCTTTTTAATTCGCTGACAAAATTCAGGAAATCGGTAACCGTCATATCAAAATAGAGCGGAGGATGTTCAGGCAAATAGCCTATCCTCTTTTTTACTTCAGCAGGTTCCTCCATGATATCATAGCCGCAGACTTTAACTGTTCCCTCCGTTGAAGGTATATAACCGGTAATTATATTCATTGTTGTAGTTTTGCCTGCGCCATTCGGGCCAAGAAACCCCAATATTTCGCCTTTTTCTACAGTGAAATTTAAGTTCCTTACGCCTACTATGTTTCCATAGTATTTCGTAAGATTTTGTATTTCTATCATCTTTTTCCCCCCTACTTAAATGTTATAATAACTACACTAAAAGAAAAGAAAGCGCATCCTACAATAATCAATAATTATATTATCAAGGATACATTTTAATAAATTGTGAACATTTTGTAACAAAACATTAATGTCATTTCCCATTGTATAGTTTTTAGACTAATATTGCAAGAGGTAATTTTATCTCCTCTTTCTTGTGAAAAGGCTGGAACCTACAGGCCCAATGAAACTGAACCCGATTATAAGCAGCCAATCGTCTAAATTGAGAGAGACAGTCCTGAATGCTCCTTTCAGAAATGGTATATACACTACCGACAATATCATAATAAAGGAACAAAGGACTGCCAACACAAGATAAATATTGTTAAAAATAGGTATTTCAAATATATTCTTTCTTTCCGATTTACACTCAAAGACATGTATCAACTGGGTAATTACCAGGGTCACAAAAGCTCCTGTTCTTGCCAGGGCTACATTATATGTAAAATAGAGCATGCTTGCAAAAACCGCCAATGTGCTTATACCAAGTAACAAACCTCTAATAGTAATCAGACTAAGGAGTCCATCGGAGAATATATTATCTCCTGTTTCCCTTGGAGGTCTCATCATAACATCTTTTTCAGGGGGTTCAAGTCCGAGGGCAATTGCAGGAAGTCCATCCGTAACAAGGTTTACCCATAATATTTGTATGGGTAAAAGGGGCACAGGTAGTCCGGCCAACATACCTAAAAACATGGTAAGGACTTCTCCAATATTACAGGATAGTAAATACCGAATAAATTTCCTGATATTACTGTAAATAACTCTTCCTTCCTCTACAGCAGCTACTATTGTAGCGAAATTATCATCCATTAACACCATGGATGAAACTTCTTTTGTAACATCAGTACCCATAATACCCATGGATACTCCGATATCAGCTTCTTTGACTGCAGGGGCATCATTTACGCCGTCCCCTGTCATTGCAACTATATGTCCCAGTTTTTTAAAGGCTTTTACAATGCTCAGCTTATGCTTTGGTGATACCCTGGCAAATACGGAAACCTTATCTATTACTTTTGCAAGCTTATCTTCACTCATGCCGTCCAGGTCAGCACCCGTCAGTACAATGTCGCCGTCTGCATATATATTTAGTTCTCCTGCAACTGCACAAGCTGTTATTTTATGGTCACCGGTTATCATAACAGGTTTTATTCCTGCCAATTTGCATTTTTGGACAGCTTCTGCCGCTTCTTCCCGTGGCGGATCAATCATTCCTAGTAGCCCGACAAATACCAGCTCTTCTTCCACATTATCCTTTAAGGTCGGTTGCCGGTTTGATTGCCTATAAGCTACACCCAATACTCTCAATGCTTCTCCTGCCATACTGTCGTTTATCTTCAGTATGTTCGCTACTATATCCGGAGTTAAACTGACAATCCCCCGTGTTGTAAGTATTTTACTACACTTTTGAATAATTATATCGGGTGCACCCTTTGTAAAAATAAAAGATTCATTTTTATGATTTCTGCAAATAACACTCATACATTTCCTTTCAGAATCAAATGGAATTTCATCCTGCCTTATATAGATTTCATCCAACATTTCACGAGTCAATCCTCCTTTGGCAGCAACAACCAAAAGCGCTACCTCTGTAGGGTCACCCGTACTATCCAACCATCCGGTTTTTCTAAATTTTATTTTACTTATTTTTGATTTTATTTCCCCCGGAGGCGTTTGTTTATTGCCAACTACCCTTACAAGTTGTGCATTATTACATAAGGCACCTATTTCAAGAGTAAGCTTAAGTATCGGGTATTGCATTGGATCTATTTTTTTCCCTTTTATCAGGAAGTCTCCTTTAGTATCATAACCACTTCCTCTAACTTCATATATATTTTCACCAGCGTAAATTTTTCTCACAGTCATTTTATTCTCTGTCAAAGTACCTGTCTTATCCGAACATATGATATCGGCACACCCTAAGGTCTCTACAGCAGGTAGTTTTCTTATCAATGCATTCCTTTTCAGCATCCTTTGCACACCCAAAGCAAGAGATACAGTGACAATGGCAGGAAGGCCCTCGGGTACAGCCGCTACTGCCAGGCTTATTCCTGCAAGGAGCATGGTAAATAAATCTTCTCCCCTTAATATCCCCGTTACAGATACTACAGCACAAATTAACATACAAGCATATACAATAAACTTACCCAGGTGTTCAAGTTTTCTTTGAAGGGGTGTCTGTTCATCTTCAATATTTTGTATCATATCGGCAATTTTACCCATTTCCGTTTTCATACCGGTAGCATATACAACTGCTTTTCCCCTTCCGGAAGTTATTATCGTCCCCATATATATTAAATTTTCTTTATCCTTAATATTTAAATCATTTTCAAAACCTGCATTATTTCTAATACCTGCTTTCAAGTTGAGCTTTTTAAGTGCATGTTTTTCAACAGGAATTGATTCTCCTGTGAGCAAAGATTCGTCGGCAGCCAGGTTTGATGATTCTATAAGTATTGCATCGGCAGGTACCCTGTCGCCTGTCTCTATTATAATCACATCTGGAGGTACAACTTGAGCTGCAGGTATAACAGAAACTTTCCCATCCCTTATAACCCGTGCAGATGGAGCGGCAAGGTTTTTTAACGCTTCAAGAGTTCTTTCAGTCCTATATTCCTGGATAAATCCCAATAATGCATTTACTATTACTATGGCAACAATTGTTACTGCTTCCATCATTTCACCCATAAAGGCTGAAATAGCAGTAGCAGCAAGAAGAATTAAAACCATGAAATCAGTGAATTGTTCAAGAAGGATTTTAAATGCGGAAACTTTCTTTTTTTCTAATATAGTATTGGGACCATATTTATTAAGCCTGGACTGCGCTTCTTTTTCACTCAGTCCCCTGTCATACCTTATTTTACCTACAAAACTTTCCAATAATAAATCATCTTGTTTTAAAACCGGCTTCAAGTGAAATATACCTCCTTTATCCTTTTCTACCTCATATTCTTATTCACTTGAAACAGGTTTTAGTACAAGTATTATTCCACTCCCAGTACCCTGATATTGTTGACAAACGGGTCTGCAGTACCTTGCAGTTCACATTTTTCATTCTTTAAAACTTTTATATAGTCAATAATATCGCGGGTAATTTTTTCGCCCATACAAATAACAGGAATTCCTGGAGGATAAGCCATTATCATCTCACCTGCTATTTCACCCTCTGCATTTTCCAGAGGAATAGTTTTTTTAGGGCTATAAAATGCATCCCTTGGAGAAACTATCATTTTAGGGTTTTCCAGTACCGGTATTACACTTTTAAATTCCGTAACCCTTTCCTTAGAGGCAATATCTTTTAATGCGTTTACAAGTGCTTCTACATCTTCCTGCCTGTCGCCGATACTAATAATCGCCAGAATATTATACAAATCAGACATTTCTATCTGGATATTATACTCTTTCCGCAATTTAGCTTCCATTTGGTAGCCTGTATAACCCAAACCTCTAACATTAATCCCGAGTTTAGTCTCATCAAAGTCATAACACCCGGGTGTACCTACAAGTTCCTTTCCAAATGCATAAAGTCCTTCTATTTTATTTATTTCTTCCCTTGCCCACCTCGCCAACCGGAGGGTTTTCTCAAGCATTTCACTTCCTGAAACAGCCAATTGTTTTCTGGCAATGTCCAGGGAACACATAAGTAAATAAGAAGCACTGGTTGTATAAGTCAGGTTCAATACCTGTTTAACTCTTTCCAAAGAAATTATGTTACTTCTATAAAGAAGGATAGAACTTTGAGTAAGAGAACCCGAAGTTTTATGCATGCTGGCCGCGCTCATGTCAGCTCCAACTTCCATAGCAGTAAGGGGAAAATCATCATGGAAAGACATATGGGAACCATGAGCTTCATCTACCAACGCTGCCATTTCATGCCTGTGGGCTATCCTTACAATAGACTTCATATCACAGGTAAAACCGTAGTATGACGGATTTATTATAAACACTGCCTTGGCATGGGGATTCTCTTTTATTGCTTTCTTTATGCTATCCACACTAATACCAATGGCAATTCCCAACTTTTCATTTACCTCAGGTTGTACATACACCGGCATGGCACCACTCAGAATTATTCCTCCAATTGTAGATTTATGGGCATTTCGCGGAATAATTATCTTATCCCCTGGATTACAGGCACTCATTATCATTGCCTGCACTCCGGCAGTAGTTCCATTCACTAAAAGAAAGGCTTCCTGCGCTCCGAAAGCGTGGGCCATAAGAGTTTGAGCTTCATGTATTACACCAGTAGGGTTTGTAAGATAGTCAAGATCCTCCATTCCGTTTGCATCCATCTCAAGTGCTCGTGTTCCAATATAATCAGCTAATTCTTTAAGTCCACGCCCTTGTTTATGTCCTGGTACATGGAATTGGATAACCTTATCATCAACATATTTTTTAACTGCATCAAAAATAGGAGTCCTTTTTTGCTCCAACATTATCAAGGTTAGCCCTCCCTTATATCAATAAATTTTATTTTATTAATAGTTTGCTCGCATCTTAAGATTGAACAAGGGAATTATAAAAAAATATTAAAGTAATGTCAATAGCTGTTTAGGTTGAATATGACTCAAAAGGAAATAACAAGACTAAGAGTCGTAAACCAGACAATAGATAAAGTGATAACCATCAAAGAAGCTGCTGAACTTTTGAATCTCAGTGAACGCCACGTGATAAGGTTAAAGAAAGGAGTTGCATTATAAGGGCCTGCGTTCATAATCCATAAAAATTGAGGTCAAAAGCTTTAAAAGTAAAAGCTCCAAAAAACACCGTAAAACTAAAAGCCATCAGCTGTCTTTAAAAGCGGTTTGACCTGAACATTGAAAGTACTAAACCGACAATAATTATCCCTGCAATAACCAAACCTATTCTTAAAACGGTTAAGTTAAGAAAATATATTTCTGTACCAGTATAAGCGCTCATACCTAATCCCACAATGAGCCCTGCTATTATTATACTGACAGCCAGCAGTACGATACTGAATGAAACCCTGTTGAAAATTCTGTCAATACGTTTTTCGATACGCTCAATATCTTTCAGCTTAAACTGCATGGTAAACTCGTCATCTTCCATTTTTCTCAAAAAATTAAGCATAAAGTTAGGAAATTCCCTTATTAAATTTCCATAGTCCATAGCTCCACCCAGAATTTCTTTCCTCAGTTTTTCAGGTGAAAATGTCTTGTACATAAGCTTCCTTGCAATAGGTTCTGCGACCTCCAGAACATTAAGCTCCCGATCAAGTTTTTCAACCAGTCCTTCCAGAGTAACAAGGGATTTAGCAAGCATTGTAAATTCGCCGGGGATCATAATGTTATAAGAAAATGCAAGATTGAAAATCTCATTAAAAACTTCTCCTACTTTGATTTCGTTTAAAGGTATGGCAAGGTATTTATCCCTTAATATATCAATCTCCTTTTCAAGTTTTTTGGTATTAATACAATGCGTCATGGTATCTAGGTCAATTATAGCTTGGGTAATCAGCCTACTATTTTTAAATGCCACTCCCATAAGCATTTTTAAAAATTGAATTTTACGTTCTTCATTCAATTTCCCCACCATTCCCAAATCGAGAAATCCAATTGTGTTATCAGGCAAAACCATAATGTTCCCCTGATGGGGGTCTCCATGAAAAAAACCATCCCTCAAAATCTGGTTAAATATTGACTCTGCAAGGTTTCTGGCAATTACCTTGCGGTTCAACCCTGCATTATCCAATGCAGTAAAATCATTAAGCCGTATTCCATCTATATATTCCATTGTAAGTACGCGTCTTGTCGTATGAATCCAGCTTATGTCCGGAACTTTAACACCCCTATCCTTAGAAAAATTCTCCTTGAAAGTTTCTGCATTTTCACCTTCGACCCTGAAATCTAGCTCATTTTTCAGTGTATTTTCGAACTCGTATACCATTTTGGTAAAGTCGTAAAGTTTTCCATATTTGGTATGGCTGTCTATAAAGTGCGCCAGGTCTTCAAGTATTCTCAAATCAAGGTCAATGTTTCTTTCAATTCCGGGTCTCTGTACCTTTACTACCACTTTTTTGCCTGAATTCAGCCGGGCAAAGTGCACCTGAGCAATGGATGCCGCCGCAATGGGTGTTTCATTAAATTCTTTAAATATATTTTCAAGCTTGTCGTCAAATTCACTTTCTATTAGGGCCTTTACATCCTCAAAAAGAAATGGAGGTACGGAATCCTGGAGTTTTTCAAGTTCTGCAATTACATTGGGAGGCAGAATATCCGGCCTTGTGCTTATTATCTGCCCAAACTTTATGAATGTAGGCCCGAGTTCCTCCAGCGAAAGCCTCAGACGTTCACCGATTGAAAGCTTTTCATTATTGTCCTCACTATCGCCTTTTCCCAACCTTTTTTTTAATATATTATAGCCAGCTTTCAGTCATGCCATTTAATTAGGCTCGCCCCCCAGGTTAAACCTGATCCAAACCCGGCGAACAACAGTATGTCGTCTTTTTTAATTTTACCATTGTTACATGCCTCAGACAAAGCGACAGGTATGGATGCCGAAGACATATTGCCGTAATATTCGATATTGCAATACATCTTTTCCGGAGGAATTTTCAGTCTTTCCAAAACAGAAAGAAGTATTCGTTTGTTTGCCTGGTGGGGTATTATTAAGCTTATATCATCTAGTGCTACCCCTGTTTTATCAACAATCTGGTTTATCATCTTTTCAAGAATCATTACTGCAAACTGGAAAACTTCTCTTCCGTTCATAACTATTGTATTCAGCCTGCTGTCCAAAAGGTCATGGGTCAGAGGCAATCTTGAACCTCCTGCCGGTACTTTTAACAAATCCGCGCCTGAACCGTCCGCACCTATTATGCTTCCCAAGATGCCGAAACCCTCCGGTACTTGCCCTACAACAACCGCACCTGCTCCATCACCAAATAAAATGCTCGTGTTTAGGTCATTGTAATTTGTAATTCTTGAATAGGTATCGGCTCCAATCAGCAGTACATAGTTATATTGCCCTGATGATACATAACTTACTGCAATGTCCAACCCGTACATAAATCCGGTGCATGCTGCGGAAACATCGAATGCCGCTGCGTTTTGTGCACCAATCCCGTTTTGAACCAGACACGCAGTTGAAGGAAACACCATGTCGGGTGTTGTTGTAGCAACGATAATCAAATCAATATCTCCTGGCAATAGGTTTGCCCTGTCAATTGCAGCTAACGCAGCTTTTATAGCTAAGTCCGATGTAGCAACATTGAATTCGGTTATCCTTCTTTCTTTTATCCCTGTTCTTTCTTCTATCCAGTCTTCCGTTTTCCCGAAACGTTCAGCCAGTTCGTGGTTGGCCAAGACCAATTCGGGCAGATAATATCCATATCCTAAAATTCCTACGCTCCTCACAGATGTATATAACCCCTTTTTTCATTCTATTGTGAAATCTCTGACCTTGTTTTAGTCTTCAATCTTTCCGCGGCAATGCCTTCTGATACTTTTTCCCATTGTGCAGACAGATTGTCCAGAAAATCAGCCCCTTCGCCCTGTAAGATACTTGCAGCTTCCTCATAGC
>JABUEW010000020.1 GCA_013314855.1 Bacillota bacterium
GAATTTAATAATATTTCAATGTAATTATTTTGCTCATACAGTTGATTTGCTTATCCCTCGTCGGATTAACAGGCTCTATAAGACTTTCCGCAATGTTACTTCCAGCATTTTCTTCAAAATTTGAAAATGCGCCCTATATAGCAATAGAACTTGACGGTATTATATAGCAGAATTATAATAGTATGTAAGGAGGTGTGTGGTTTGGCATACAAGGTACTGATAGTTGATGATGAGTATCTAATTCGTCAAGGACTTTCAGAAGGAATACCCTGGAGTGAAATCGGATTTGAGGTATCCGGTACTGCTGCAAACGGCAGGGAAGCTCTTGCTCATATCAGAGAAACTGTTCCAAATGTCATAATTACAGACGTGAAAATGCCTGTTATAGACGGTATAGAGCTAAGCAGAATAGTTAAGCAGGAATATCCTGATATTAAAACTATAATTTTAAGCGGCTATGGAGAGTTCGAATATGCTCAAAAGGCTATTGAATACAATGTATGCTCCTACATCTTAAAACCTTTGAATGAAGAGGATTTAATAAAGCTTTTTAAGAACATATACAATGAACTGGAAATCCAAAGTAAAATTAAGAGTAAAATGAAGGAAAGTGGGTCGGCATCAGGTAATTTCTTTAACGGCCGCAGGGATGAAATTATAGATTACGTTTTTATGAAGCTTATCAGCAGGGATTTTGAAGAAGAGGGTCAGTATGAGAAAGATCTCATGAGTGTTGGATTTAATACTAGAAATAAATATTTTTACATAGCCGCTTTTAACTGCAGCAATATTAGTAAAAATAATGGAAAAAAAATATCTTCTGAAGAATTATTTCAATTATCAAGTAAATATTGCAAGCAGTTAGGTTATCAGGTTTTGTATCTGAATAGGGTTTTTTACGTAGTAGCACATTGTGAAAATAAAATTCTGCGGAGAGACCAGGAATATTTTGCAATGGGGATTAAAAACCATATTGAAAATACACTAAACTCAGAATATAACGGCAATTATGTTATAAGTATCGGCATAGGAAGGGTATGCAAGGAACTTTTAAATTTACGGGATTCTGCTAACGAAGCTGGTATTGCATTAAATTACAAGTATTATAGCGGCGAAGGAAATATAATTTTTTATGATGAAATTAGACTTAATCAAAATGTAAGTATAAATAAAAGCCAGATAGAAGCTGTTACTAAAGAACTTATTGCCGGAATTCTAAACGATAATGATGGACTTTTAGTTCCTTTGCTTAAAAAGCTGTTTTTGCATATTTCATCATTAAACTTGCTGGATATTAATAAATTATGTATAAAGTGTACACAAATATATTTATCAATAGTTGAGGAAATAAAAAAAGAGTACATTTTTATAACGGCTTTAACAGAAGAAGAATTTTTTAATAGGATTGCCAAATATGAAACCTTTAAGGATATGACCGAAGAATTTAAATGGGTTGTTCTTGATTTGAAGAAACAAATAAAATACTACAATCAAACCAGCGACAGACACCAGTTCATATTAAAAATTAAAAAACATATCAATGAAAATTACCATAATAATTTAACTCTGGATAAACTATCCCGTGACTTTTTTATAAATCCCTCATATTTAAGCAAGATTTTTAAAGATGAAACAGGAGAAAACCTATCAGATTACATATTGGGTGTACGCATGAAAAATGCCGAAAGGCTTCTTAAAACCTCTAATGCAAAGATACAGGAAGTATCAAAGCAGGTTGGATATGAAGATTACAGGTATTTCTGTACAGTTTTTAAAAAAGTCATGGGTGTGACACCTCTCCAGTATAGAATTAAGTCAACTTAAGCCGGGAGATGGAAATGAAAGTTAAATTAATTGGCAGTAAGAGCTTCAAAATGCATTATAAGGACGTAATTCTTGTTACGTCTATCCTTCTAGCTGCTATTTTCCTGATATCAGTAGCAATACACTCGTATTACAACACAGTAGGGTATATTAATAATAAACTGGATAGCATTAATATTAGTATAATAGAACAGACAGCAAACATAATTGAGAACAATTTAAGTCAAATAAGGAAAATAGCTGAATATATTGCAACCGATGAAATACTGATAAGTTATATTGAACAGTATGAATCCGGCTCTCCCGGAAATAAACCACTATTACTGAGAAATATTGTCTCGAGAACAGGTATTATGAAGCAATTCAACAAGTATATCTATAATATAGTTATTGTTACGAATAGCAGTATTATGGCACCAGGTGTGGATCTGGGAGTATATGACCTGAATTATGAAGCCATCAAACAGTCGGATTATATGGAGTACATAAAAAAGACTTTATGTGGTGAAGCTGCGTTCGTTCCTCCTTTTGAGAATAGCCTAACGGAGAATTTAAATTATAAGTTCGAATATATACGGTATAAGTATAATTTTGCCAGTATAATTAAAAAAGATGAAAAAGAGTATGGTTGTGTTTTCATACTGTTAAAGCCTGAGATATTTAGGGAACTTTTGAGTCCTAATACTTTTTTGATAAACCAAAAAAAGGAAGTTGTTGCTGTTGGTGCGGGTTTAACTGATGAGCAAATAAATCCGGTAGTCCAAAATTGTATACTAAATACAGGTAATAAAACGATATGTAATGAAACAGACAGCTATAAAATGTACCTGAAGAATCTCGAGTCTGTAAAGATGAATATTGCATATATTCAGAGGAATTCATATTTTATTAAAGATATTAAAGAGTATAGGTTCTACCTGCTTGTTACTTTAGTTCTTATCATTCTACTGGCGGTTATTATGTCGAGAATAATTTCTACAAAAATTATATCACCCTTACAGCAGCTTACAAACAGTGTTAAAAGTTATGTTTATGGAAGTAATGTAAAACTATATAAAAAGAACATTAAAGAAGCGAAACCCGGTTTATCCTTAAGGGAGAGTATACTGGTGTATCTAATTGGAGTAGTAATAGTACCCGTAAGTATCTATTTGGTTATTTCATATTATGTAAGTTATAATATTATTGAATCATACATTATCAATTCATATTCCAATGTTTTTAACCAGGCAGTTGAGAATATTAATTATTTTATTGATACTAAAGAAAAGATTATAAAAAATATCGCTTTCAATCTTACTGTGCAGAAATTACTGAGTGGGAAAACTTCTGAGGGAGATATATCTAAAATAGTTGACAGGGCGCTTAAACTGGGGAATGGAAGAGATGATGTATTTATTTACACAAGTACTAAAGATATTTTCTTTACAAATTCAAATGTCAACTCAAATACTACAGTTAAAAAGGAAATGCTGGAGGAAAGCCAGAATAAAAGAATAATTACAACGTGGGTTGATACTGTAAAAGATGAATACGGGAGAACGTTATTTAATCTGTTGATAAAGGTTAACAGCCTTGAAGAGTTTAATAATATAGGATTTATTCAATATCAGATTGGGGAATTTGAACTGGAAAATATATATAAGAACATAATAAAAGATAATACAAGCATTTTTATAGTAAACAAAAATGGACAGATTATTTCACATCCGGCTAAGAATATGATCTTAACAAGCCTTGAAGAAGAGAATATTGCTTTTGAAACAGAGAATTACGGAAGAGACAGGAACAAGCTTATTTTTATGAAAGAAATCAGAAATACTCCATGGTATCTAGTAGGCCAATACTCCTTTGACTTGCTTAATATTGACAAGCGCACTTTAATATATGAAAAAATTTATATTTTTGCATTATTCTTACTTTTAACTATTATTATTGCATTCATATTCGCATTTGGCCTGACCAGGTCGCTTGACAGGATAAATAAGCTGATTAAAAAAATGAGGATAGACAAATTCAATGTTGAATTTCCCCATAATACTATATTCAGCGAGATAAATGAATTAGGACAAGCTTTCAATGAAATGGTTGCTAGAAACGAGCAGCTTATTTACCAGCTTCTTAACTCAACTAAAAAACAGGCTGAACTGGAAAGCAAAAAAAAGAAATCGGAGCTTACTGCTTTACAGTTTCAGATAAATCCACATTTTCTTTATAATACTTTTGAAAGTATAAACTGGCTCATTAAACGCGACTGTAAAAAGGAAGCGATAAGTATGGTAAAATCCTTAAGTCAGTTTCTAAGGCATGTTGCTAGGTCAGACGACCCTATAGTTTTAATATCTGAGGAAATACAACATGCAAAACATTACATAAATATAATGAAAATAAGATATGGTGACCAGATAGATTTTATATGGGACATTGATGAAAAACTGATGTCCTCAAAGACCATAAGGCTGACACTGCAGCCGGTAATCGAAAATGCAATATATCATGGTATTCGTCCCAAGCAGAGTGAAGGGATTATAGAAATTAGCTGCAGAACGGATGAAAGTGGAGAGGTTATTATATTTTCGGTAACAGATAACGGTATTGGAATTCCGGAAAATATTCTTCAAAAGATTATTGAGGAAATAAACACTGATGAAGCCGGGGGGAGTATAGGGCTTCACAATATTCAGAGCAGAATAAAGCTATATTTTGGTGAAGAGTATGGTATAAGCATTTTCAGTAAGGAAAGTGAGGGTACAACAGTAGAAATCAGGATCCCAAACACACAAAAAAAATAAACAATACAAAAAAAATTAAACATTTTTATCTTCTGTATAATGTTAAAATAAAACTAGAGTTGGCTATAAATCTATGATAGCAATATAAATCTGTGATCTCGAAAATGTTATTTAGATAGAAACAGTCTTTTGAAAAAGGAGGAATATCTTCTGGAGAATGTAAATTGTAGAATTTATTCGAGTAGAATTTATTCGAGTGGAGAATCTGATTATTTTGTAGGTAAAAGAGGAAGACTAAAAAGGTACTTGGTTTGTTCTATGCAAGGGTATTTTCCAGTGCTTGTAAAGACAGGTCCGCAATCTCTTGCTGTTATTTACAGGACAGGGGGGACGCATGTAAGTATATCTGCTACACTTGCTGTATCAACATCTAGTGATGGAGGGAAAAGCTGGTCTGACCCTGTTGAAATATACCCAAGATGGGAAGATGTGAGGAATCCTGCGTTTGGCGTTAATAGCAGAGGTGAACTTGTTGCTGCATTCTGGAAAGGCAAGCAGTGCTATGAAGTAGCTGATGGGGAAGCCAAAGGCTTTAGTATAAAGTATGCGAAAAAAGGGGATTTTACATTCACAACAATTAGTTCTGACGGTGGTAAGACATGGAGTAAACCAACACCATTAAACATTGAAAATCTCAGGCTAATTTCTCCTTACGGTAGAATTATAACAGCCCCTGATGGTACTCTTCTGATGAGCGTATATGGGGTTCCTGCAGGTGATGATGAAGCAAAAGATAATGTGGTATACCTTATAAGAAGCAGAGACGGTGGAAGGACTTGGGGGAATGAATCCGTTGTTGCCCATGACTACAACGAAACCTCTTTTGCGTTTATGCCTGACGGGACTCTGATAGCTGCCGCCAGAAACTGGAGCAAGGGTCAGTTTGTTTCCATACTTTTTAGTAAGGATATGGGGTATACCTGGAGTGAACCAAAACAGGTGACGCGAAATTCAGAGCATCCTGCTGATTTGACGCTGCTTCAGAGCGGAAAGCTTCTTCTTACATTTGGAAGAAGGGTAAGGCCTATGGGATGTGGAGCCTTAATCAGTGAAGACGGGGGTAAGACCTGGAGGCATGACAAGGAAATTTTACTTGCAGGAGATGGTATAGAAAATGGTGACCTTGGATATCCTTCAACAGTACAACTTGATGACGGGACTATAGTTACTGTTTTATATTATGCGAGCGGTTCGGAAATGGCGAAAGGGACTTGTGGATGGGGAGATGTATCCTGCCAGGCCATACATTATAGAGAAGAAGATATTGCTTTTTAGCTCATATAATGATCATATAATGATCATATAATGATCAGATAATGATCAGATAATGATCAGATAATGATATAATGCCGATTTGTTTATTGCTTTGCTCTTGAGTATAAATGTTAAATGGGGGGAAGAAAACGATTGCCGGAAACCACCAATATAAGCAACCTATATAGCAAAAGAAAATTTCAAAAGACCCTACTGCTTATGTATAAGCATAGATATTATTATCTGCTCTTGCTTCCTGTTATTGCTTATTTTATTATATTTCATTATATCCCTATGTATGGGGTAACCCTTGCATTTAAAGATTTTAATATGAGGCTTGGGATTTTGAAGAGTCCATGGGCAGGTTTAAGTTATTTTCAAAGGTTGTTTGGAAGTAATAAGTTTTGGGAGGTATGTATAAATACACTCGTAATAAGTACTATGAAGCTTGCTTTTTGTTTTCCGGCACCGATAATACTGGCACTGCTTATAAACGAGATAAGAAATCCGAAGTTTAAAAAAATTGTTCAGACTGTATCATACATGCCGCATTTCATATCATGGGTAGTACTCGCAGGAATAATTATTGAACTGCTGTCTCCCAGCAGAGGTGCAGTAAATTATATTGTTACATTTTTTGGTGGCAAACCTATATATTTTCTTACAGAACCCTCCATGTTCAGATGGATTGTTGTTATAACTGCCATGTGGCAGAGTGTCGGGTGGGGAACAATAATTTATCTAGCGGCAATAGCAGGAATAGATATAACCCAATATGAGGCAGCTTATATTGATGGTGCCAACAGGTTCCAGATTATAAGAAGAATAGTGCTCCCGTCAATACTTCCTGTTATATCAATAGTATTTATCTTGAATCTGGGAGGAATTTTAAACGCTGGGTTTGACCAAATATTCAACCTTTATAACCCAATGGTATACAAGACAGGTGATATAATTGATACCTATGTTTACAGGGTGGGGCTTGTAGATATGGAATACAGTTTTTCAACAGCAGTGAATCTTTTCAAAAATGTTATTGGACTTATACTTGTTCTTTCTACTAATTTTGTGGTAAGAAGAATTGGTGATGGTGAAAATGCATTATGGTAGGAGGTGCATGGGTGTACAGACCTAAAAGAACTAGATGTGATATAATATTTGATGTATGTTTATACTTTTTAATGGTAATACTGCTTGTAATATTCCTGTATCCTATATGGGATACTATTGTCGTATCCTTGTCAAGTCCTAAATTTGTAAAAAAATTGGGGTTCCGTTTACTCCCTGATGATTTTACTTTAGCTTCCTATAAGGAAGTATTTAAAGACGATATTATTGCTATAGGGTATATGAATACACTAATAAGAGTGATAATTGGTACTACTTTGACGGTTCTTATCACATACTGTGGAGGGTATGCTCTTACCAAAAAGAGTTTACCATTCAGAAGGACGATTTTGCTTTTCATACTGTTTACCATGTTTTTTAGCGGCGGTTTAATACCATCGTATCTACTGATGAAAAAGCTTGGATTAATTGGGTCCCGGTGGGCTTTGATTCTGCCAATGACTACATCAGCATGGAATCTGATTATTGCAAGGAATTTTATTAAGACAATTCCTGAATCACTTGAGGAATCGGCATTTATTGATGGTGCCCATCCGTTAATAGTAGTGTTCAGAATAATGATGCCGCTGTCAATGCCTATAATTGCAGTCCTGGCACTGTGGTCGGCAGTTGGACACTGGAATTCCTGGTTTGATGCGCTGATATATGTAAGGTCTAGAGATAAAATGGTACTTCAGCTTGTATTAAGGAAAATACTTATCGACCAGGATGAAGAATTAATGAAAGGCGGGGCACTGGTTTTTATGCAGGATGATACATCTCCTGAAACTGTTAAAGCAGCTACTATTATAGTGTCTATAGCACCAATTATATGTTTCTATCCATTCCTTCAGAAATATTTTGTCAAAGGTGTATTGATAGGTTCAGTAAAAGGTTGATAAGGTAAATGCGGCATAAAAAATAAAATGCTAAAACCCGCCTCTTTTAAGGGTTTCAGTATTTTACAAATAATTAAAAAAATATAAAAATAGGAGGTATTTGTATGGGTATGAACTGTATTAATAGGGGTATTTTAAAGGTATTTGTACTTATCCTGATTGCAGTGATGGTATTTACCTTGGGCTTCACAGGATGTATCAAGAGTGATACTTCCGGCCAAACTGTAGAGGATACTAAATCTACCGGTAGCACAAAATTTGATAAGAAACTAAAAATCACATGGATTGTCTACAACCAGTTTGACAACCCTGTCAAGGAAGGCACGGAAACTCAGAAATTAATAGAGGAAAGGTTTAACGTAGAGCTGGATATTCCGGAACTTGATGTTCACAGTGAAGACCAGTGGACTGTTTTCTGGGCTTCAGGGAACACTGCAGACCGGATCCAGTCAAACAACATGAGCAAATACTTCAAAAAATTTGCAGATCAGGGCATCTTAAGGCCTATTACCAAGGACATGCTTTATAAGAATGCTCCAAACTGGATGAAAGCTGTAGAATCTTTGATTGACCCTAAGGTTTTCATGCCCCAGATTACGTATAAAGGCCAGGTTTGGGCAATCCCGTATACAAATATGGCACAAGCCAAGGTGAGCTTTGTTACGGCTGCAAGAAAGAGCTATATGGATAAGGTTGGGATTACTAAGCCTCCGGAAACACTGGATGAGTATTATAACTTGATTTATAAATTTACCAAGGATGACCCGGATGGAAACGGCAAAAACGATACTTACGGACTTCACTACCAGTTTGGATATGTATGGGGTACATTTGGTATTTACCCGCATTCCTGGTATGATATTAACGGTAAGGTAACTTATACAAGTACTACTGAAGAGTATAAGGAGGCTTTAAAGCTATTAAACAAGTGGTATAAAGAAGGACTCATAGACCCTGAATTTGTTACTGATAAAAGAGATATACAAAGGGCTAAATGGGCTGAAGGCAAGCTTGGAATGCTCGAAGACCATCCCTGGTGGTTTGCATCTTCAACACCAAACAACGTAAGCGCAATGGTGCTTGATAAATATCCGGGGGAGGAACTGGTATTTTTCCCGGCCGTCAAAGGTCCTAACGGTAAATCCGCTTCATACGCATACTATCCGAATGTTGTCAACAACGCTATATACTTTGGGGCTGAAACCAGTGATGAAAAAGTAGAAAGAATCATGGCTATAGAAGACGCAATTGCAGCGGATAGAGACCTGTATGTAAGACTATGGTTTGGTGAAAAAGGAAAAACATATGAAGTGAATGAGGATGGGATTATTATACCCAATAAAGACCTGTTAACAAAAGAAAAGATATCAGAGCTTGGCTTAATGCAGACATTTGCTCTTAAGCCGACTACTGAAGAAGACTTCAAGAAGGAGACGCTTAAGTCAGACATGCCGCCGTATGAAACTGCATTCAAAAATAATCGGATATACAGCGGTATTGTATTCCCGGTAGACGGAATTAACAAGGCTTATAACGAGAAGTCAGCGGACATAAGCTCAATATCGCAGGAATTCTATTTTAATGCCATTACCGGAAAGATTGACATTGATGCAGAATGGGATGCATACATTAAGAAATTGAATGATGCAGGACTGCAGGAAATCCTGAAAGGATTTGAAGAAATTATAGTCAGATAGATATATATGAGTCCTTTTAAAAAGCTGGGATTCCCGGTTGTTCCGCGGATTCCAGCTTTTTTTTGTAAATAATAGAGTATTTACCTACTAGGATATATTTCCGCATTACTGTCATTTCACGGTGATCCACCTGGAAACGGGAGGAAGATTATCAACTTGTACTGTCAATACGGCAATACCTGGCTTATGGCCGGACTGTATGACAGCCATACATCTGCCGCGGAAAATTCTACGGCTGTTACCCTTATAGGATTCATTGGAGGTAAGGTCACCATTATCAACCCCTGCAATGAAAGCAGGCCCTGTTACTAAAAATTTGGCCATCGGCTCCGCAAATGGGACTTTATTTCCTTCTTTGTCTAACAAGGCGACAACTGCATGTATTACGTCATGACCGTCTGCACGAAGCTCCTGTTTATCAATATCAAGCTGTATTTTGGCAGGAGAACCTGCAGTGCGTAGTTCACAGATAGCAGCCATTTTTCCATTAACATAGCATTCTGCCTTGAGGATGCCAGGTTCATAGGGTATGAAAAACATGGCTATCCTGTCTGCGGTTTCCTTAGGGGAAACTTCGCCAAAATATTTACCATTCAAATACATTCGGACTTTATCACAGTTTGTAAATGCAGCTACACGCATCATATCTCCTTCACGTCCATCGAAATTCCAGTGGTCGGCGAGCTTGGGAAATCCCCAAAAAACAGGCTCCATGTCATGCCTAACAGTTTCATCCATCACGCACACATATATAAACGGATTATCATTTCCAACCCAAAGAGACTTTAGATGGTACCCACGTGGTTTGATGATGCCACAGGTATCAATGGGACATGCAGCCCATCCTTTGCTTGGGAAGGGTCTTGCCTCACCAAGATAATCTATCCCTGCCCAGATGAAACCGCCAGCAACCCATGGACGGTCTTCTACATCAAGCCACGCTGGACGCGCCATATAGCGTTCGCCTGTTTCCCCGGTTGAGCGGTAATAAGGGACAATCTCACTGCCGATAATTGCTTTACGCAGTCCAAGTTTGCGGTAGTCATCATACCATTCTTCCTGGTAATTCAGCATGGCTACATCGACAAGTTTCAAAAATTCCATTACATATTTAACCATCTGTTCGCGAGTATACTCTCCACTGGACCCAGGTATAGCGTAGGGCATTAGTGCGCAACTGATAGGACGCGAAGGATCCTTTTTACGTGCATAATTAACAAGCATTTCCATAGTACGTAGAGTTATTTGCTCTGTTGGATCTTCACAACGATTGACTTCATTACCGACCGACCAGACAATAACGCAAGGGTGGTTATAATCCCTATCCATCATAGAATCAATGTCCTGTTTCCACCATTCTTCAAAAAACTTGTAATAATAACCGGATTTCCAGTGCCACTTGTCAAATGCCTCATCGATCACGAGAAAACCAAGTTTATCACAGAGGTTTAAAAGCTCGGGAGCAGGAGGGTTATGGCTTGTCCGAATGGCATTACATCCTAATTCCTTTAAGGTTTTCAGCCTTCTTTCCCACATGGCAGGTGATGGAACAGCAGCACCAACACAACCACAGTCATGATGCAGATTGACGCCTTTAAGCTTAAGATTTCTGCCATTAAGCCAAAAACCCGTATCACCATCAAATTTAAAATATCGTATACCAAATTTTTCTTCAGTTAAATCGATTTCCTTCTCATCTTTTACCAGTATGGCTTGGAGCGTGTAGAGGTTGGGAGAATCAATATCCCAAAGTATTGCATTTTCTATCAAAATATCAAGGTTTACAACAGTATGAGAATTTGATTCCACACTAAATTGAGTCTTTTCACAAGCAACCACACATCCGCTTGGGGCTTTGATTAAAAATTTAGCTGTACCGTTGACTGAAGACATTCCGGCATTGAATATTTTTGCTTCTATATGTACTTTTGCTGTTTTAGATTCAAGGACAGTAGAAGAAATATGAACTCCCCAAGGTATCATATGAAGTTTGGGGGTAATAATAAGGCTGACATGGCGGTAGATACCGGCCCCGGAATACCATCTGCAGGCCACAGGCTCAGAATTATCAACCTTTACGGCGATAACATTTTCTTCCCCGAAATTCAGATAAGGGGTTAAATCATAGAAATAGCTGGCATAACCATAGGGTCGTGTCCCAAGCAAATGCCCATTAATCCAGCAGGATGCGCACCTCTGGATACCTTCAAATAAAATCCTTACAATTTTTCCATCCCACTCTTGAGGGACATGAAGTTTCAATCTGTACCAGCCGACGTGCCATCTGGGCATATAGCCCTGACTTGAGCCTGAAGGCGTTTCTGCATCAAAAGGCTGCTCGATCTGCCAATCATGCGGAAGGTCAAGTTTCCTCCATGTGCTGTCATCAAAACAAGGATTTTCAGCGCCGGCAACATCTCCTAAATTAAAACGCCAATTGTTGTCAATAGGAATTATGTTTCTTAAAAAACCCATCGATTCTTCACTCCTATTTAGATTTTGAATTTTTATTAATGTGATTTATTTCGGCTTCATTGTAAAATCATCCTGATTTATATATATTTTTTATATATATAATAATATAACATAGTTACAATTAGGATTAAATTCGTTTTTAAAAAATTTTTTGCTTTATATTATATCCTTTATTTTTATCTTTTGGGTAAAGAATTTAAAATATATTATTGTTATTTTAATTGAATAAGTTTATAATTAATACAATAATAAAACCAAGAAAACGGAGGGAAAATTTAACATGGCAGAATCAAAGATTACAATCAAAGGAATTCCGCAGAAAAAACCCCAGATAGTTGCTAAAGAAGGTGTTATATTAATTTTTAAAATAATTCCGGGCAAAACCCAAATAAGTGGTATGCCGGCTTATGAATCATATTGCAGAGTTTCTATAAATAAAAATTTATGGAAAAAGGTTTCAAAAGAAATAAAAGAGACAACCTACTATATACTCGAAGGTGTACCCAAAGCAAATGTGAATCCAAAAGGAATGCCTTTCATATCAGTATTATGCTCTGACATTAAGGTTGTAAACGGTCTTGTGGAGGATGAAAAAAATCCGGGTTCTTTTAAGTTCCCCGGCAGTCTTCCGGAAGATACTGATGAGGTCATCCCTATTTCATCTATAAGGATACCTGAAAATCTAAAAGAACCTAAAACCGCAAAAAAGAAGGCACTAGACTATTTTAAAAAACATGGGACTTTCAAGAGTCCTGTTGTTGTTAAAAAGGATACTATGACTCTCGTCTCAGGTTATGCAAACTATTTAATAGCTAAAGACTTGAACATTGAAATGGTGCCTGTGTCGTATAACCTTTTAACAGGAGCTAAATCTAAAGATGAGATAAAAATAAAAAATATAAAATGGTATATGCTTGAAGAGGTTACGGAAATCAATGTGAAAGACATTATATTAACAGAGGATATCCATCTTAATGTTCAAAATTTTATATTCAGTATTAATTTAAAAGAAATAGCTAAAACAATGGAAATAACTACTCCAATTGCCGTAAGACCTTTAGAGGGAGGAAAATATAGTCTAGTTATTGGTGCTGCAAGGTATTTTGCTGCCAAAATACTTGATATAGAAAAAATACCTGCAGTAATAACTGACATGTCACATGACGAATTTATGGGAGCTAGACTTTTGCGGTACCATAAAGTTGGAGGTAACAATAAAGCAAGGGCTCCAAAAGGGATTGAAGGTGAAACTCCTATTTCGTTAATAAAAGTTCCTGAATCCTTTTTAAAGACAAAGCCTAACCCTGCAAAGGTAAAAGAGACCATTGAGTATTATAGAAAACATGGCAAATTTGACAAACCGGTGGTTATTAGGGGGGATAATAATCTTTTGGTTGATGGATATAAAAGATATATCGCTGCAAAGGAAATGAACCTTACTTCTGTATGGACGGTAAAGTTGAAGTAAATGTTTGATGACAATTCAAATATAAGTTGCCACCCCAGTATTAAATCAGTTTTTACTCTAATATTAAATCACCAAAGAACTCGGGTCTATGAAAATCCGGGGATTCTACTTTAATGGGATTCCAGCAGCCGAAATGGGGAAATTTTGTTTCGTCACCGCATTTATAAAAATTCCCTTCAAGTCTGTAGCCTGGCCTGATGTTCAACTTACCAAAGTATCTTTCTATAAAGGTAAAGGGTATGGAATATTCCACAGCCCAAAATTTATTCTGTGATTCGCTATTATTGTAACTTTCGACTATATCTTTGGTTACTGATGTAGAAATTCCAAATATTTCAAAAGGGTTATCGAGTATTATTCTTTCCCTATCATACCTGTTATCACCTAATCCTAATAAAAGAGTACCTATAGAATTCATTTCAAAGTTAAAATACCTGCTGTCGGAATCAGGCTTTGGTTTTATGAAAAACTCAACACAACTATCTTTATATACATCATCATTCATGTTATGGTATGTAATTTTAATTTCATTCTCCCATGATTTGAAGAAAATATGGAAATGAGTATCTGTATAAAACAGCTTTGCTTCTGTTTTCGGCCTGTAACCGTTATTATCCCACGGGAAATTATCAATGTTTATTACCGGTACATTTTTCCAAGCTTCCTGTAAAGGTTTTACTTGAAGGTTTATCTTTTTAACTGTATATATTTTTTTCATAATCAACAACTCCTTATTGTTTCCCTTGTTCAGTGAGGGATTTCAGGATTTCCGCTTAAATCCCTTAGGCCAAGCAAATTTACTTATACTGCTACTTGTGCTATTATCTTATCATATTATATATTATACTTATTATTATACATATGCAAGAGGTATATAGACCTGGGGGCGCATTTTCTTCATAAAAATAAAATGCGCCCGTTTTAATTTCCCCCCTTGTATTATAAAAAGCAATATGGTAAAATAACTTGTCAAAGAAATCCTTGCTCTGTACTCCGGTTACAGGGCCGTTTAGTCCGGGAGGAGGTGAATATCGGAATGGCAAGAGATTATGAAGCGCTTTATATTATTAATTCTCAGCTTGAAGAGGAAACAATAAAGGGGATTGTAGAAAAATTTAAGAACCTTGTTGAAACTTCGGCACAGTTGAAAAATATTGATGAATGGGGTAAGAGAAAGCTGGCCTATCCTATTAACAAGTTGAATGAAGGATATTATGTGCTCATAGAATTCAGTGCTGACCCAGGTTTTCCACAAGAACTTGAGAGAATATTCAAGATTACTGACGGAGTAATTAAGTATTTAATTGTAAAAAAAGAATAGACAATACAAAAATTGGTAAATATTTATATAGGGTGATATTTTATGAATAAAGCTATATTGATGGGGAGACTTACCAGGGACCCCGAATTAAGGTACACAAGTAATACTAACACGGCTGTATGTAATTTCACACTAGCGGTAGACCGGAGGTTTTCAAGGCAGGGTGAAGAAAAACAGACAGACTTTATACCTATTGTTGTCTGGGGGAAGACGGCTGAATTTTGCAGCAGGTATTTCCAAAAAGGACAACAGGTAGCAGTAGTTGGAAGAATTCAGACCAGGACATGGGATGATAATGAGGGTAAAAGGCATTATGTAACTGAAGTGATTGCCGAGGAAGCATATTTTGCCGATAGCAAACGTGATGAAAGCAGTATGCATCGTCCTGCCGATAATATGATGGATGGCAGTGGCCAGGAAAGTAATGCCGAGCTAGCCAAGGAAGACGGTTTTTACCAGATAGAAGATAATGATGATCTGCCCTTCTAGCGGTAAGTAACCGGATCTTTTGGGGAAGCCCGATGGTTATTTCGGATATTTTCGGACAGATGATTTTCTGTTGGAGTTTTTCGGATAAGCGGGCTTTAAGAAGCATGTTGTCGTCAAGATAAAGATAACCTCGGTAGGCCACAGGCAATGAAGGCAGGCTATGATTTGAATAATTAGCTGATTGATTCGATTGAAAGGAGGTTTATAGGATATGCCGGGTCAGAAGAAAGAAAAAAGCAGCGGAAAAGAAAATTATGATAAGGCCGATGCTAAAGGCGGTTATAAGGTAAGAAGACAAAGAAAAAAAGTATGTGTTTTTTGTGTTGAAAAAGTTGAAAATATAGATTATAAAGATATTGCAAGATTGAAAAAGTTTATCTCTGAGAGGGGTAAAATCCTTCCAAGAAGGGTTTCCGGGAATTGTGCAAAACATCAACGGCAACTTACCAGGGAGATAAAACGTGCAAGGCACATCGCATTATTGCCATATATAGCTGATTAGTTTATAATGATGTAATAGATGAATTAGGGGAATATAGTACAAAATAATGAGCCGGTATTATACTTCATAGCAAGTTTATAAAGGATGACCGGCTTATTTTATCTAAAACTTATGACTACTGGTGGACCAACACAAAAGTATTGAATAATTTATTGAATAATTTTATGATTTATGAGGTGGGCGGCAGGTATTATGCGAAAAATAGGATTTTTAGGGCCAAAAGGGACATTTTCCCAGGAAGCGGTGAAAACTTACCTTGACATTTTAGGGCGGGAAACTGAAGTTGAAGAGTATAAAGAATGTGATTACAGTACAATACGTGATATGCTTGTTGAGGTTGAGAAAGGTGAGATAGAAGAGGCTTTGGTACCTTTAGAGAACTCTTTAGAAGGTGCTGTAAGTGAAACTTTGGATATGATGGCAACTGAAGTAAATTTAAAAATTAAGGCAGAAATAATTATTGCAATAAGGCAGAACCTTTTAATTAAAAAAGAAAGCTGCCCGGAAAACATTAAATACATCATTTCCCATCCTCAGCCTATTGGCCAGTGCAGAAAATATATTTCTAATAATTTCCATAAAGCAGAGATTAAACTTGTTTACAGTACGGCAGGAGCTGCAGAGATGGTAGCTGCAGGAGAAGGCGATTCGGCAGCTATAGGGTCTGCAATTGCTGCAGAAGCTTATGGTCTGGATATTTATGCACGAGATATTCAAGATGGTGAAAATAATTTTACGAGGTTTGCAGTTGTATCTAAATGTGACAGCCAAAGGACAGGTTTTGATAAGACCTCAATAGTGTTTTCCACTGAGGATAAACCGGGAAGTTTATACAGGATCCTTGACATTTTTAATTTATGGGATATAAATATGACCAGGATTGAATCCAGACCGGCTAAAAAACAGCTTGGAAGTTATATTTTTTTTGTTGATATAGAAGGGCACAGGGATGACGATGATGTACGTGACGCTTTAACTATGGTAAAAAGGAAAACATCATTTTATAAATTTTTAGGTTCTTATCCTAAATATGGGTTGTACCGGGCTATACATCCCTAACAATGTTGAAAAGTGGTCGAATAATAAAACAGTAGATTAAAATACAAGTAAGTAGGCGGATATTGTAGGTAAACAGCCGTTGATATAGAGAAGTGGTTAGCGATAGAGGGAAGTGGTTAATATGGGTTTATATGATAAGGAAATTGATATAACGAGAAACATTAAGATAATTGAGTGGCTGAAAAGTGAGCTTTTAACAGATATTGCCAATTTGTTTAGGACTTTGGTCAATGGAGCCAGGGAAGAATTACATGAGTCTATTTCCGAAACATTATCCAATATTATTTTAATATGTTATTTATTAGGAAGGCGATTAGGTATCAGTTATAATGCTATTGAAATGAAAATAGAAAGTAAAATAAGGCTAGGCCTTATAGAATCCCATGATGTGGAAAAACATTATGGTGACCTTTCAGAATTGGCAAAGCACCTGAACAGCTCAAGAGCTAAGATGAAGTAGTTCAGGGACAAAAATGAAATAACCCCGGGGGAAGAGGAGTTTAGATGAATAATAAGAAATATTCACGAATCTTTATACCACGGACAAGCTCTTATCTTTGGATAATATTAATTTTGTTGGTGGTAATAACTTGGCTGGACTGGCGAATAGCCATACCGGGGTATTTACTGTTTATAGCTCTGGTAATATATAATTTCAGGGCTAACTGCAGAAGGCAAAGAGACATTGCAAAGTATATAGAAAATCTCACCTTTAATATAGATTCAGCCTCAAAAGACACTTTGCTAAATTTTCCTATGCCCCTTGTCGTAGTTGAACTTGACGGTACAATAATCTGGTATAACCAGAAATTCAGGAAGATATTTAATGGAGAGCAACTACTGGAAAACACCATCAGTTCCTTTGTTGCCGAGCTTCATCCTTACAGCCTGTTAAATAACCAGACAAATATTTTAAGAGAAATAAAAATAAATGAAACCTATTACAAAGTGATGGGGAATTTTATTAAAATACAGGGAAGGACCGATGTTACAGACTATATACTTCTTTTGTATTTTTTAGATAATACGGAAATTGTAGAGCTAAAAACAAAATATAATGAAGAAAAGCCTGTTACAGGGATTATAATTATAGATAACTATGATGAACTTATGCAGAGCATGGAAGACGTGGCGCGTCCCCAAATACTTGCTGAAATAGATAAAAAAATTGTGCAATGGATGGGTTTTACCGGAGGAATTCTAAAAAAATTTGAAAGAGACAAGTATTTATTTTTGTTTGAATATAAATATCTGAAGGACTTTGAGGATAAAAAGTTTGAGATTCTTGATACTGTAAAAGAGATAAATGTGGGGAATAAAATCCCTGTGACTCTTAGTATAGGTTTAGGCATAAATAACGGAACCCTGTCCCAGAACCTGGCTGCAGCAAGTGCAGCTATAGACCTGGCTCTTGGAAGGGGAGGAGACCAGGTTGTTCTTAATAACAAAAATAGTTTCAAGTTTTATGGTGGTAAGACGAGAGAACTTGAAAAACATACCCGTGTTAAGGCAAGGGTTATATCTTATGCCTTAAGAGAGTTAATAGACCAATGTTCACAGGTTATGATTATGGGTCACGAAAACCCGGATATAGATGCTATAGGTGCTGCATTGGGAATATACAGGATTGCTAAAAGCAGAAATAAAGACGCATATATTGTTTTAAGCCAATCAAACCCTACAATTGACAGTATGTTGGCCAGGATAGAAAAAACCCAGGAGTACAATAATTTGTTCCTGGAAAGAGGTGAGGCCCTTAACAGGATTAACGGCAAAACTTTGCTAATTATTGTGGATACTTACAGGACAAAATACACAGAATACCCTGAACTTCTTAAATATACCAACCAGGTGGTGGTTATTGACCATCACAGGAGAGGAACAGATTACATCCAAGATGCCACGCTTGTTTACCAGGAGATTTATGCATCTTCTACATGTGAACTTGTAACAGAGATAATCCAGTATGTAGATGAAAAGTTAAAACTGAAACCTGTTGAGGCTGAAGCTTTATATGCCGGTATAGTAATGGATACAAAATGGTTTACCTTCAAGACAGGGATCAGGACTTTCGAAGCTGCCTCATTCTTAAAGAAGCAAGGTGTCGACCCTTTATCGGTAAGACAACTGTTTCAAAATGATTTATCAACATTTTTAAATATTTCCGCTATCGTAAGAGATGCAGAGATAATGGAGAATAGCATTGCCATATCCATTTGTCCGCCCAATATAAAAAATACTTTACTTACAGCTGCTAAAGCTGCCGATGAGCTGTTGAGCCTTTCAGGCATAATAGCTGCATTTGTGTTATGTTCTGTTAATAATGGTGTATCTATAAGCGGGAGGTCTCTTGGTGAATTAAATGTACAGGTTGTACTGGAAAAACTGGGCGGGGGAGGGCATCAGACTGTAGCGGGGGCGCAACTTCAAGATATTTCTGTTAATGAGGCTAAAGAAAAACTAAAACATGCTATAATAGAGTATATAAGCGAAACGAATAACAACGGGTAGTAATAGACAGTACAGTGCAGTGTGGTAGATAAATAATGGATGAATGATAATGAATAAATGAATAATGGATAATTGAGGAGGGGTTTCACGATGAAGGTTATTTTAAAACAGGATGTAAAAAGCCTGGGGGAGAAAGATAGCATAATTGAAGTAAAGGACGGTTATGCCAGAAATTATCTCCTGCCAAAAGGTCTGGCGGTGGAAGCTACTGAAGGTAATCTCAGTATTATTAGAAATAGAAAGGAAGCAGAAAAACTAAAAAAAGATAAGGAATTGGAGAATGCAAAAGCCCTGGCTGGTAAACTCAATAATACGGTTATTACAATAAAAACCAAGGCAGGAGAGAGCGGAAAGCTTTTTGGCTCAATTACATCCATGGATATTGCGGAAAGTCTGCAAAAAAGCATGAAAATTAATATTGATAAAAAGAAAATTCATCTGCCTGAAGCTATAAAAAGTTTAGGAACTTATGAGGTTGAAGTAAAATTTTATGCAGGGGTAAGTGCATTATTAAAGGTGAATATAGAACAGGAATAGAGAGGTTTTAGCAATGGCAACAGAGTTAAATATATTGGGAAGGATACCCCCACAGAATATTGAAGCAGAACAGTCTGTCCTGGGGTCTATGCTCCTGGATAAGGAAGCCATACCTGTTGTTGCTGAAATACTAAGAAGTGACGATTTTTATAGGGATGACCATGGTGAAATATATGAAGCTATAATGGACCTTTTCAATAAAGCGGAGCCTGTGGATCTTATAACAGTTACAGAGCAATTGAAAGCAAGAGGGACACTGGATAAGGTAGGGGGCCTGGAATATATCACTAACATAGCTACTTCAGTACCGACAACAGCTAATGTAAAGCATTATGCCAATATTGTAGAAGAAAAGTCGATCTTAAGAAAGCTTATCAAAGCCTCTTCCAAAATTATAGATATGAGTTATGAGGCCTCTGATGAGATTTCCGTAATCCTGGATAATGCAGAAAGAAATATTTTTGATATACTCCAGAAACGCAGCTCCAAAGGATTTTACCATGTAAAGGAAATATTGGTAGAAACCTTCAACCGCCTGGAAGAATTATACAATAAAAAAGAGTTTATTACGGGAGTGCCTTCCGGTTTTATAGATTTAGACTATAAAACCTCCGGATTCCAGGATTCGGATTTAATACTCATAGCCGCCCGGCCGTCTATGGGAAAAACTTCCTTTGCCCTTAACATTGCCCAGTATGCAGCTATATATAAAAAGATACCTGTTGCTATCTTTAGCCTTGAAATGTCCAGAGAACAGCTGGTCAACAGGATATTATGCAGTGAGGCCCTGATTGACAGCCAGAAAATGAGGACCGGGAACCTGGATGATGAAGACTGGGACAAAATTGCCCATACTCTTGGCCCTTTATCTGATGCTCCTATTTATATTGATGATACTCCTGGAGCTTCAGTTATGGAAATTAGGGCAAAATGCAGGAGGCTTAAGCTTGAAAAAAATTTGGGACTTGTAATTATAGACTATTTGCAGTTGATGCAGGGAAGAGGAAGAGTTGAAAACAGGCAACAGGAAATATCGGAGATTTCCAGGTCATTGAAAATATTGGCAAAAGAAATAAAAGTGCCCGTGATAACTTTGTCCCAGTTAAGCCGTGCTCCTGAAACCAGGTCGGACCACCGCCCTGTCCTCAGTGACTTGAGGGAGTCGGGAGCTATTGAACAAGATGCTGATATGGTAATATTTATATATAGGGATGACTATTATAACCAGGATACGGATAAGAAGAATATAGCTGAAATAATAATTGCCAAGCATAGGAACGGCTCTACAGGAACTATAGAGTTGGTATGGCTAGGTCAATATACGAAATTCGGCAATTTAAAAAGAACATAAATAGTCGAAACATAGAATAAAAATTCGGGAGTAAGCGAAATGCAGTGGGAAAATACGAAAGCAAGAGAAATACAGGAGAAGGTACTTAAAACAATAAAAAAGCATAGTCTTATTGAACCCGGGGAGTCAGTTCTTGTAGGAGTTTCAGGAGGGCCGGACTCTGTCTGTCTCCTTCATGTCCTTTATTCCTTATCCCTGTCTCACCAACTTAAGATAGAAGGGATATTTGCTGTCCATATAAATCATATGCTGCGGGGTAGGGAATCGGACATGGATGAAGAGTATGTAAAGGAGCTTTGCAACCAACTGGGCATCAAATTGTTTTCTGTATCTTTAAATATCAGGGAAATATCAGATAAAAAAGGCATTTCAATAGAAGAGGCTGCAAGGGAGGAAAGGTATAGCCAGTTTGCTTTACTTGCCGGCCAAATAGGTAATTGTAAAATTGCGGTAGCCCACAACAGAAATGACCAGGCTGAAACAATAATAATGAATATAATCCGGGGCACAGGCCTTGACGGGCTTAGGGGAATGGATTATAAAAGGGGAAAAGTAATAAGACCTCTACTGGACATTGGAAGGAATGAAATAGAAGAATATTGTATTATGAATAATCTAAATCCACGTACTGACAGTACGAACCTAAAAAGCATTTATACCAGGAATAAAGTGAGGCTGGAACTAATACCTTATATATCTAAGAGTTTTAGCATAGATATGGTGGAAAGCACTAATAGAATGGCAGATTTAATAAGAGATGACTACTGTTATCTTGAAGAAGTGGCCACGGAGCAATATAAAGAATGTGTATTGAATGAGCATTTGTTGGAAGCATACGGTAATGCAATTGAGTTGGACAATGCAAAGAAGTTGGATGACCAAATGAATTTAGTTAATGGAATAGAACTGGATATAAAAAAAATAATGAATTGCCATAACGCCATCAGAAAAAGGGTTATAAGGAAGGCAATAGAAAAAGTTAAAGGAAATTTGATGTCTATAGAAAGTGTCCACATTGAAAAAATACTTGGGTTATGCCTGGAAGGAAGGACAGGTTCCCAAATCTGCCTGCCCCATAATATTCGTGTAGCGAAATCCTACAATATTTTAAAAATATATATGTATGACAAGCTTTCTAATGAACTGCCCTGTGAATTGTCCCGGGAAACTGCAGGAGAAAATAGAGAAGCTAAATTTACTTATTTTAACAAAAAGCTTGAAATACCGGGGATTACACCTATAGAAGTCCTGGATGCTTACCTGGAAGCAACTGTTATTGATAGAAATTCATTTGATGTTGAGATATTTAAAAATTTGAGCTATAATTCACTAGTACAATTTTTTGATTATGATAAACTAAAAGCAGGGATAAATATAAGGAATAGGGAAGAGGGAGACATAATTGCTCCCTATAAATGTAAAGGTACAAAAAAATTAAAAGAATACTTTATAGACAATAAGATACCCAGGGAAATCAGAAATCGCATACCTCTGATTGCTAAAGGGAAAGAAATAGTGTGGGTTATTGGGTACAAGATAAGTGATAAATTCAAAATAACTGAAAACACTAAAAGTATATTAAGGTTGGAATTTAGAAAAAGCAAGAATTGAAACAGAGGAAGGGAAATACTTAACGCGGGGGTGTAGAACTTGATATGCAGCAATAATGAAGTTAATAATCAATTTAATAATGATCAATTTAATAATGAGGTTGAAAGGATACTGGTACCGAGAGAGAAAATTGCCGAAAAGGTAAAGGAATTAGGCAAAAAGATTTCGGAAGATTATAAAAATTGCGAGCTGGTATTAATAGGTGTATTGAAAGGTGCTTTTATATTTCTTGCAGATCTCATGAGAGAACTTACTATCAATGCAGATATGGACCTGATATCGGTTTCCAGTTATGCGAATGATACGGAATCTTCCGGAATTGTACGTATAATAAAGGATGTGGATATAAATATCTCCAATAAACATGTCCTGATAGTTGAGGATATTGTGGATACAGGTCTCACGCTAAAACATTTAAAGGAGCTTTTTAGGACAAGGGGCCCCAAAAGTGTGAAAATATGTGCAATATTTGATAAACCTTCTAGAAGAAGGGTAAATATAACTGTAGATTACAAGGGGATAGAGATACCCAATGAATTTGTTATAGGCTATGGCCTTGACTATAAAGGAAGATACAGGAATCTTCCCGATTTATGCGTCTTGAATCCTGAAGTTTATAAGAAAAAATAGCGAGAAAATGATGAAAATAAACAACAATTTATTGTATTTTAATTATATATATGCTAATATAAAATAACGGGAAAAAGCACTGCTGCAAAGACTATATTTTGTACTGCAGGCAGGGAGGGAGATATTTGAAATATTTGAAAGGTTTAAGCTTTTATATAGTATTATTTGTGATAATATTATTTATATTGGCTTTGTCCCAAGGTACTGATAATCCTATAAATATGGATTATTCGGATTTAATAAGGGAAATTCATAACAATAATGTAAGTGAAGTTGTCTTAGAAGGACAAAAGGCTACGGTTGTTTTGAAAAAGCCGTATATTACCGATAGGGTTAATAAATATGTTATATATATACCTGATGTAGGGACTTTTTTATCTGAAGTTTCCGAGCAGATGAAAAACGGTCAGATAAGGGTAAGGACGGAGTTTCCGCCTACAGCTCCATGGTGGGTTGCAATATTGCCAACTGTAGGGCTTATTGTTATTTTTGTGCTTTTCTGGGTGTTTTTCCTTCAGCAATCCCAGGGAGGCGGCGGTAGCCGGGTTATGTCTTTTGGTAAAAGCAGAGCAAAAATGAGTACCGATGAGAAGAGGAAAGTAACTTTTAATGATGTTGCCGGTGCAGATGAAGAAAAGGAAGAATTAGCGGAAATTGTAGAATATCTGAAAATGCCGAAGAAGTTTATTGAGCTTGGTGCAAGGATACCAAAAGGTGTGCTGCTTGTAGGACCTCCGGGTACAGGTAAAACTTTGCTGGCAAGGGCGGTATCGGGTGAAGCAGGTGTTCCGTTTTTCAGTATCAGCGGTTCCGATTTTGTAGAGATGTTTGTTGGTGTAGGTGCCTCCAGGGTAAGAGACCTTTTTGAGCAGGCAAAGAAAAATGCACCATGTATAGTTTTTATCGATGAAATAGATGCTGTTGGTAGGCATAGGGGTGCAGGACTGGGAGGAGGACACGACGAGAGGGAGCAGACACTAAACCAGCTGCTCGTTGAGATGGATGGGTTTGGTATAAATGAAGGAGTCATTGTCCTTGCTGCCACGAACAGGCCAGATATACTTGACCCGGCTTTATTAAGGCCCGGGAGATTTGACAGGCGGATATTTGTGGGTTTGCCGGACATAAAAGGAAGAGAAGAAATATTAAAGGTGCATGCAAGAGGAAAACCTCTATCCCCCGAAGTAAAATTAAACGAACTTGCCAAGAGCACTCCAGGGTTTACCGGAGCTGACCTGGAGAATTTACTGAATGAAGCGGCTCTTCTTGCGGCAAGGAAGAATAAGAGGAAAATTGAGCCGGAGGAAATTAAAGAAGCTACATTTAAAGTTATAATGGGTCCGGAGAAGAAGAGCAGGGTAATGAGTGAAAGCGAGAAACGGCTTACTGCTTACCATGAGGCAGGTCATGCTATTGCTGTCAAACTTATATCAACTACTGATAAAGTAGACAGGATTTCAATAATACCTTCGGGTAGAGCAGGCGGGTATACCGCATTTAAACCTGAGGAGGATAAAACATACCTTACCAGGTCACAACTCATGGAAAAGATAGCAATAGCGTTAGGTGGAAGAGCTGCCGAAGAAATAGTCCTTGGGGAAATAAGTACAGGAGCCTACAATGATCTGAAAGAAGCAAACAATGTAGCAAGAAACATGATAACAAGATATGGTATGAGTGAAAGACTCAGCAACCTTATATTCGGTAGTGAGACAGATGAAATTTTCCTGGGTAGGGATTTTGCCCATACAAGAAATTATAGTGAGCAGATAGCTGCGGAAATTGATATGGAAGTTAAGAATATAATTGATAATTCCTATCAAAAGATAGTAAATATACTCAAAGAAAATATAAACAAGCTCCATACTATTGCAGCTACACTAATAGAAAAAGAGAAGTTGGAAGGGCAGGAATTTGAAGAACTGTTTGTAAGTGCGTGAGATTGCAGTTTTTTCATAAACTTGACTTAAGTTTGTGAATGTGTTAAATTAATTTGTAACAAAATAAATATAGTTTTGCCTTATCAAGAGAGGTGGAGGGACTGGGCCCGATGAAACCCGGCAACCGGCATTTTATATGCATCGGTGCCAATTCCTGCAGGATGTAATCCTGAGAGATGAGGAGCAAAATTAAACCTCTTCATTGTTTAAGAGGCTTTTTATTTGTTCCGGAAAACAATAAATTGAAGAGGGGAGATATTAAAATGGAAAGAAAACTATTTACATCTGAATCAGTTACTGAAGGCCATCCTGATAAAATTTGCGACCAGATCTCTGATGCAGTGCTGGATGCAATTATAGAAAAGGATCCTATGGCAAGAGTTGCATGCGAAACAGCTGTTACAACCGGATTAGTGCTTGTAATTGGTGAAATCACGACAGACTGCTATGTTGATATTCCAAAAATCGTTAGGGAGACAATAAGGGAGATTGGTTATGACAGGGCAAAATATGGTTTTGACTGTGATACATGTGCTGTTATTACATCAATTGACGAGCAGTCTCCTGACATAGCTATGGGGGTTAACCGTGCTCTGGAAGCTAAAAGAGGAGAAATGGTTGACAATGGCATCGAAGCTATAGGAGCTGGAGACCAGGGTATGATGTTTGGGTTTGCCTGTGACGAAACTCCCGAACTTATGCCCATGCCCATATCACTTGCCCATAAGCTGGCGAAAAGGCTGAGCGTAGTTAGAAAAGAGGGAATTATTCCATATTTAAGGCCTGACGGGAAATCACAGGTAACTGTGGAATATGAGGGGGATAAGCCTGTAAGGGTGGATACCGTTGTGGTATCAAGCCAGCATAGTCAGGATGTTGACCACGATACTATAGAAAGGGACATTATCCGCTATGTTATTAAACCAACAATTCCAGGGGAGCTTATGGATGATAACATGAAAATATATGTTAACCCGACGGGCAGCTTTGTGGTTGGAGGGCCTCAGGGTGATTCAGGATTGACGGGGAGAAAAATTATTGTTGATACTTATGGAGGATATGCCCGTCATGGAGGTGGAGCGTTTTCCGGGAAAGATCCGACAAAGGTTGATAGGTCAGCTTCCTATGCGGCCCGTTATGTTGCTAAGAATATTGTTGCTGCAGGACTTGCCCGCAAATGTGAGGTGCAGCTTGCATATGCCATAGGGGTAGCAAAACCTATATCAGTTTCTGTTGATACCTTTGGTACAGGGGTAATTCCTGATACACATATTGTTAAGCTGATAAATAAGCATTTTGATTTAAGACCTGCGGCCATTATTAAAATGCTGGATTTAAGGCGACCAATATATAAGCAGGTTGCAGCTTACGGACACTTTGGAAGGACAGATTTGGATTTAACATGGGAGAAAACCGACAAGGCGGAAATATTTAAAAAAGAGGTTATGAGTGCGGTGACAATATAGTATATAATTGGGTCTTAAAAATAACGGCTGCCCTGAATTAACAAATTTCAAGGCAGCTTTTTTTACAATTGCCAATTGACTGTAACAAAATACACCTCACAGCATATTATAAATGAGGGGTGTTTTCTAATGTTGGCACAAATATTTCGTTTAATCATGTACATATTGGCGTTATATGGTTTTATATCAATAATTGCAACGATAGTAAGGCGTTTTTACCGTAATATCAACCTGAGAAATTCTAATATGAGAATGGCATTAATAGTAAAGAACCAGGGGGAAATAATTGAAGGAGTGGTAAGAAGTATTTTTTCAGGGGGAATTCTGGAAAGTATAATACAGGGAGACAACTTTTATATAGTAGACATGGGTTCAACTGACAAAACAGTGGAAATTTTACAACGGCTTAAAAATACCTACCACAATATGGAAATTTTATCTGAAAAGGATAAGGATAAAATTTTTGATGATTTTAGTGAAGAAGGGACAAAAACTTAAAAACACGGCGGGTAAAACGGGCCCATTTTTTTTGAAGAATGGATTGGATATATTGTAAATATATTGTATACTAAAAATAATAATTAGTTTCAAAATAATGCTAATACGGTGGGGTGCAGCGGATATAGTGGTTGTTATCGAAGGTACGGTAGAAGAAATTATTTTTTCCAACGAGGCAAATGGTTACGTTGTATGTGAAGTGGCTTGTGAAAACGGCGTAGTGACGGTTGTAGGTTATATGCCCTTTTTATCCGAAGGTGAAATACTGAGGATAAGGGGTGCATGGGTAACCCATCCTGACTACGGAGACCAGGTGCAGGTAGAGTATTACGAAAAGATTATGCCTGAAACGGCGGAAGCAATTGAAAAATATCTGGCAGCTGGGGTAATCAAGGGCATAAGGAAAGCTACAGCAAAAAAAGTTGTCAGAAAATTTGGGGATGACACTCTCAAAATCATATTGGAGCAACCTGAAAGATTAACTGAAATAAAAGGCATAGGACTTCCAAAAGCCCTTGAAATCGGAAAAGCCTTTGCAAAACACAGACAATTTACCGGAATTGTATCCTTTCTGCACGAATATGGCATAAGTCCTGCATATACCGCAAAAATATATAAGATTTTTGGAGACAGTACTATAGAAGAGATAAAAAAGAATCCGTACAGGCTTACCGATGAGATAACGGCTATTACTTTTAAAATTGCAGATCGTATTGCAAAAAGTCTGGGGATTGACCCTTCTTCGGAACTTCGTATCTGCAGCGGTATAAAATATGTATTGTCCCAGGCTGCTCTTAACGGCCATACGTATCTTCCTCTGGAAAAATTAGAAGAATATTCCTTAGAACTTTTGGAAGTTGATATTGAGAATATAAGCAATGCTTTAGCATCTATGGTATTCAAGGGTTCTATATATATGGAAAGGGAAGAAGGGAAAAAGGACAAAGTCTATTTAAGTCAGCTATACCAGGCTGAAATTAGTGTAGCTTCAAGGCTTTTGGCTTTGTCAAAATATGGTTCATTATCAGACAAAAAGGATGTGTATAAAGCAATAAATGAAAGAATAGACAAAACGATAAAATATGTGCACGAAAAGGACGGAATTACGCTTGCCGAAGCGCAGAAATATGCCATAAAAGAGGCACTTACAAATGGAGTGCTGGTTATTACCGGAGGACCGGGAACAGGTAAAACAACAATAATAAAAAGCATAATTAAGCTTCTTAAAAAGGAGGGCTACGAAATAGCGCTGGCAGCGCCAACGGGGAGAGCTGCAAAGCGGATGACGGAAGCTACAGGTTTTCATGCGAAAACCATACACCGGCTTCTTGAAACGGGGTACCTTGGTGAAGATGAGGAGCCTTCATTTGGAAGGACTGAATTAAACCCCATAGATGCAGATGTGATAATTGTAGACGAAATGTCAATGGTAGATATATTCCTCATGGATTCCCTGGTTAAAGCTGTAAAACCTGGTGCAAAGCTTATACTTGTGGGAGATGTGGACCAGTTGCCTTCTGTAGGCCCCGGCAATGTGCTCAAGGATATTATTATGAGCGGGTCGGTTAAGACTGTAAGGCTTACAGAGGTGTTCAGACAGGCAGAAGAAAGCATGATTGTTGTAAACGCCCACAGGGTAAACAGGGGAGAAAAACCCATATTTAATATCAAAAATAAAGATTTCTTTTTTGTCTCACGTGAAAATGCGGATAGCATAGTAAAAACAGTAGTAGAGTTGTGCAGCAGGAGGATCCCCGCCCAATTCGGGTACGACCCCATTAAGGATATACAGGTGTTGACTCCTACTAAAAAAGGCCATGTTGGGGTAGCAAACTTGAATATAGAACTCCAGAAGGAACTAAACCCTAAGGGCCGAAATAAGAAGGAAAAAGCCTTCCCGAACTTTTTATACAGGGAGGGTGACAAAGTAATGCAAATTAAGAACAATTATAATATTAAATGGGTGAAGGTTAAAGACAGTCATAATGTTAAGGACTTAAGCATCACTGGAACAAATGATACAAATGATACAAATATAGAGGGTATGGGGGTATTTAACGGTGATACAGGCATCATACACAGTATAGATGAAGAAGATGAAATTATAACGGTAGTGTTTGACGATGATAAGATTGTAGAGTATTCCTTCGATGCTTTTGATGAAATAGAGCCTGCTTATGCGATAACAATACACAAGAGCCAGGGAAGCGAATTTCCCGTAGTAATATTGCCTGTGTTTTCCGGCCCGCCGGTATTAATGACGCGGAACCTTTTATATACGGCAATAACAAGAGCCAGAGACCTGGTGATTATTGTGGGAATGGAAAAAGTATTGTACAATATGGTGCAAAATGACAGGGAAACATTAAGATATTCCGGATTGGGGGACAAGCTTGCAAAATGTGGAAAGATAGATAGATACTAATGCAAGTATTGCAATCGACTAATCGACCACTTGAATGTTACATTATAGTATCAAAAATTTAATCCGATATATTATACGGTAGGAGTGATTAAACTGGATGGTGGTATTCTTGAATTTGTAGAAAGGCTGATTTTTCCGCCTAAATGTATATTTTGCTCAGAATTGTTGGGATATAAGGTTGAAATGGAAATATGCAGCAAATGTTTTAACAAAATACCGTTAATAACTGACCATTTGGCTTTTGTAGAGGAGTTTATGCATGGTACTGATCCTGGATCTACATGGTTTGACGGAGTATTTTGCGTATGTGAATATAGTGGAATTATTAAAGAGGCAATAATGAGATACAAGTACTTTGGGAAATACTCTTATTACAGGGCTTTTGCAAACCTTATGGCCGATATGTTAAAGACAATGATAAACGTAGCGGAATTTGATATAATAATTAGTGTGCCTTTACATAAACAAAGGGAAAGGAGGAGAGGATATAATCAATCTCTGCTTATATCCAAAGAATTGGGCAAGATTATTGGTATACCTGATAAATCCGGACTTCTGACAAGATTGAGATATACAGATACCCAGAGCCTTCTCCATAAAAACGAAAGGTACCTTAATGTAAAAGGTGCCTTTAAGGTAACTAATGAAAAGGAAGTGGAGGGTAAGGTTATTTTACTTATTGATGATGTACTAACTACAGGCTATACTCTGAACGAATGCAGCAGGATGCTTAAAAAAGCCGGTGCAAGAGAAGTTTATGCTGCGGTTATTGCAGCAGCTTTACATATATAAAACCTTTAGCTAATATCAAGGGTTTTATGTAGGACCGAAGTTTCTATACTATAACTATAATAAAATATAAAATAGTATTTATCGGGAGGGTTTTATTATGGCTGAATTGAAAAATTGCAAAAGGTGCGGGAAATTGTTCAACTACATTGGAGGTATCCCCATATGCCCTGCTTGTAAAGATGAGGAGGAAGCGGATTTCCAAAAGATAAAGAAATATCTTTATGAAAATCCGGGGGCATCCATTTCCCAGGTTGCCAGTGACCTTAATATGGGAATAGATAAAATAAAAAAGTTTTTACGGGAGGGAAGGTTGGAGATTATTGGGGATGATGGGATACCCATACTGCGATGTGAAAAATGCGGTGAACCTATAAAAACCGGTAGGTTCTGTGATGAATGCAGCCGAAGTATGTCTACGGAGTTTTCAATGGCAGCAAATAAAATGAAGGGTAAAAAATCTTTTCAAGGGGAACGTCCCAGTGTTGGGATGAGGTACCTATCAGTGGGGGATAAGAAAAAAGAAAAATAATTTTTACTGGAAAGATAATATTCAAATAATGATATTAATATTTATTTATATTTACCGATATTATTATTGAAAAGAGGTGAAAAAGAGGTTATGAAAATATGGGGAGATATTTCCGGTATCCCCGGGATATACGGTAAGAATAAGAGTGTGAATAAAATAAGAGAAATTACGGAAGTAAAGCCTAAAAAGGATGTAGTATCAATATCCGATAAAGCTAAAGATTATCAATTGGCCATGAAGTATTTAAAAGACATCCCTGACATTCGGAAGGATAAAGTGGAAGAAATTGAAAAAAAACTACACTTAGGGAATTATAATGTAAAGGGAAGCGAAATAGCCGAAAAAATTATAAAATCGGTTTTTGATAAAAAAGTGTAGAACCATGGTTTGGAGGAATATTTATGTTGGACTCTCAGTTGGTGGAAAGACTTTCTGATGTCCTTGAAAAAGAGGATGAGATCTATTGTAGTTTCCTGGATCTATCAAGGCAAAAGACTGAAGTTATTATAAATGGCAACGTGGCGGAATTGGAAAATATCACAAAAAACGAGCAGGTTCTGGTTAACAGGATAGGGAAACTTGAAGGAATGAGGGAACAGATTGTAGCAGAAATAGCTTCGTATATACAGGTAGCTCCTTCTGCTCTTACCATTACGTCAATTATAGAAAAGCTGGATACAGTACAGCGAGAAAAACTTAAAAAGACAAAAGAAAGTATTATAAATACCGTTGAAGAAATTAAAAAAATAAACCAGTTGAATAAAACTTTGATAAATAATTCACTGGAATATATAGATTTTTCAATAAACCTTATGACTTCAGCAAACAGCCGGGGTGTTAAGTATAGAAAAGATGGAAAAGAGGGAAATGGAGAGCATTACAGCCTTTTTGACGTAAAGTTATAGAAAGCTGTAGAATGTTAGGATGGTAGGATGAGCGGCATTATACATTAAAGCACGTATTGAAACATATTCTTAAGGAAGGCGGATCTTTATGGCAGTTGGATTTGGAAGTTATGAAATAGCAAAATCAGGTTTGTTTGTAAATGAACGGGCCCTTAATGTAACAGGCCATAACATATCAAACTTGAATACGCCGGGCTATGTAAGGCAACAGGCGATGATTGCGAATGCACCGTACCAAACACTCCAAGGTAAAAGCGGCCTGTACCAGTTGGGCTTAGGGGCTGATGTACAGCAGATAAGACAAATAAGGAACCGCTTTCTTGACATCATGTACAGGAAGGAAAACATGTCTTTTGGTTACTGGGAGGCCAAGTATAAAACAATCCAGGACATAGAGGCCATATTGGGTGATCCTATGAAAGAAGGACTACAGAGTGTTATGAACCAGTTTTGGGATTCATGGCATGAACTGGCCAAAGAACCTGAGAGTTTAACAGTAAGGGCTATAGTAAGGCAGAGGGGAGAAACATTGATAAACACCGTCAACCATATAGGAGAACAGTTGGACAAGTTACAAAGGGATTTAACCTCGGAGATTAGTGTACGCGTTAATGAAATAAATAATATAACTTCACAAATAGCTCAACTTAATGCTGTTATTTATAAGTACGAGGTATCAGGGGGTACCGCTAATGATTACAGAGACCAAAGAAATCTTCTTGCAGACAGGTTAACAAGGCTTGTAAATGCGGAAATAACTGAAACACCGGAAGGTTATTTCCTTGTGACAATTGGAGGTTATGCAGTAGTAAACAGAGAAAAGAGTACCAAGCTATATGTGGAAGAGGGTATGGGGAACGGAATAATGGGCCTGCCAAAGCCAATAATAAAGCTGGAAGGCTCAGAAATAACATCTCCCTTGAAGAGTGGAACTTTAAAAGGATTGATAGATTCAATAAGTGAAGTTGAAGAAACAAGAGAAATGCTGAACAACTTGATTAGTGCCATGGTTTCAGAAATTAATAAACTGCATAGAAGCGGGAAGACCATGGGACAACCTCCGGAAGATGGGGATGACTTCTTTAAGCCGATTAAAAATGGATTACCTATGGTTCTGGGAAATATTAAGCTAAATGATAACCTAGCGGACTTGAACAATATTGTGGCATCAAATATGGAAAAATCAGGGGATAATACTATAGCATTAAAGATTTCAAACTTAAGGAATGAGCCTTTAATTCCGGATGAGACGGGAATATTAAGCATTGATGAATATTATCAGAGTATAATTTCAAAAATCGGACAGAAGGGAGACCAGGCTGCAAGTATCGCTGAGAACCAATATAACCTGCTTATGGCAGCTGATGCCAAAAGGGAGGCTCTTTCAGGAGTTTCCTTAGACGAAGAAATGACGCATATGATGAGGTTTAAATTTGCATATGACGCTTCTTCAAGGGCGTTTAATGCTATAGATGAAATGATGGAAACAATTATTAACCGTATGGGTTTAGTTGGAAGATAATAAACAAGGCAATGAAGAAGGTGAAAGTTTATGAGCGGATCCTTTTTCGGGTTTAATACTGCAGTAAGGGGGCTTTTTACCGCCCAAAAACATCTTGATATAATCAATCATAATATAAACAATGTGAATACTCCAGGGTATTCCAGGCAAAAAGCGACACAAGTTGCTGCTAGACCCTATCCTCTACCGGGAATTGCCGGTATGATAGGTACGGGTTCTGAAATTGTTTCAATAAACAGGATAAGGGATGAGTACTTAGATTACAAGTATTGGAGTGAAAACAAGGCTTATGGAGAATGGTCAGCCAAAATGGAACTTCTTGCAGATATGGAAGTTACTTTTAATGAGCCCTCTGAAAGTGGTTTTACCACTATAATGAACGAGTTTTTCAATGCACTTCAGGAACTGTTAAAAGACGCTTCATCTGCGCCAAATAGGACTTTGGTACAGCAGAAAGGAGTCACCCTGGCAAAATATTTCAACAGTATGGCTAACCATTTTGAAAAACTTCAAGCTGATGTTAACCAGAGGATAAGGCTTAAGGTTGAAGAAATAAACTCGCTCGCAGTGCAGATTCAGCAGTTGAACAAGCAAATCTATACAGCAGAGCTGGATGGAAGCGTAGCCAATGATTTAAGGGATAGAAGGACCCTTTTGGTTGATGAGTTGTCTAAAATAGTAAATATTGAGGCAAATGAGGTAATCACAGGCAAAATGCCCAACGGAATGCCTGAAAAGCATTTTATTATTACTATAAACGGCAAATCTCTTGTAAATCACTTTAATGTGACTCAATTGAAGCTAACCCGCAGAGATGATACCATGAAACTGAATGAGGAGGATATCCCGGATTTGTATGAAATAAGCTGGGAAGACGGAAACAAGTTTGAGGCAAAAGGCGGTGAATTGAAAGGGTACCTTGATATAAGAGACGGTAATGACGGAATGCTGGGAATTGACGGAAAAACTGCCAGCCCTAATTTTAAAGGAATTCCCTATTACATAAGGCAGATGAATACCTTTGTAAGGATATTTGCAATGGCTTTTAACGAGGGCTATATTGATAAAAACGGTGACGGTGTAATTGACCCTGGCGAAGATGGAATAGGACATGCAGACGGGTACGGTTTGGATCCTGATGGTGACGGAGCTCTTTCGGCTAAGACAGGTATCAGGTTTTTTACAATAATAGGCGATGACGGAAAACCCCTTGATAGTGAAGCTTTTATTGATGGGGCAGGGGATATTTCCAGTATAATAGAAAGGTATAAGAATGTAACTGCCAAGAATTTTACTATAAGCAGAGATGTATTGGAGGATTATAACAATATTGCCACTTCAGATGTTGAGGGTGAAGTTGGCAATATAAAGGTGCTTTATGAACTTATTAAAATGAGGCACAATACCAGTATGTTTGCAGAAGGGGCACCGGAAGATTTTATGAAGTCACTTATAGCAACCCTTGGCATAGATTCACAGCAGGCAGTAAGGCATTCCGAGAATAGGGAGAACATTATAAAACAGATAGAAAACAGGAGGCTTGCGTATTCAGGTGTATCACTGGATGAAGAAATGGCTGATATGGTAAGATACCAGCACGCATACAATGCAGCAGCAAGGATGATTGTAACAATGAGCGAAGTTTATGATACCTTAATAAACAAGCTTGGGGTGTAAGGTAGTTTAAAAATGGATGGGAGTGATTATGAGTGAGAGTTACCAACAATATGCTCATAAACAATATGGTAGGCTACATAGGAAAGAATTTGAACAGGATGAGTAAATACCAGTATCAGCTTGCTACGGGCAAAAAGATAGCGGTACCTTCAGATGACCCGATTGTGGCTGCAAGGGCATTGAAACTGCGGACAGATCTGGCGGAAGTGGCGCAGTACAAGAGAAATGTAGAGGATGCCCAGTCCTGGATGGAAATAACAGAAGATACAATTGCAAAATTAGGTGATGTGCTCCAGAGAGCAAGGGAACTGGCAGTGGATGCAAGCAATGGGACAAAAACGCCGGATGATTTGCAGAAGATAAGGGAAGAAATAAAACAGCTCAGGGAGCAGGTAATCCACCTTGCAAATACCACCTATGCGGGAAGGTATATATTTTCAGGATTTAGCACAAACAAGCTGCTGATAGGAGATGATGGTTCTTTCAATATTGATGTTGTGAATGCTAATGAACAAATAAGGTTTGAAATAGGAATAGGCGATGATATTAATGTAAATGTCCCGGGAGGAGATTTGTTTAATAACGGGGCTGACGCTGTAAAAGGTAACGTCCCTGCATTTATAAAGGTTTTTGATGATTATCTTGCTGCCCTGGATTCAGGAAAAAATGAGGAAGTAGGGAAGATGATAGGAGTTATGGACAGTGCCCATGATAATCTCTTGAGGGTGAGGGCTGATGTGGGAGCCAGGTTGAACAGGCTTGAGCTTACCTCAAACCGTCTGAGTAATGATACCATAAACTTTACAAAATTGATGAGTTTGAATGAAGATATAGATGAAGTGGAGGCAATAATTAACCTTAAAAATGAAGAAAATGTTTACAGGGCGTCATTGGCGGGCGGGGCAAGGATAATAATGCCCACACTGCTGGACTTTTTAAGGTGATAAAAAAGAAAGGGAGGTTGGAATTGTGATAACTCCCGTAGAAAGAATAAACCCTGTTAAAGAGAATTACCGTATTTCAGAAAAAATGCGGTTTTTAAAAGGAATAAAAAACACAGCAGCAGGAATTGACGGGAAAAGCAGTGCGGAGAAGAATAGAACACAAAAGAGTGTAGGTACCTGGGATGACAGCATAATAGAATGGAATAAAACAGAAAGCAAAACGATAACCAAAAGCAGGGAGGCAGTGTTGGAAATTGACCAATACGAAGCCTTTGCAAGTGTTGGGTATAAAAATACGATGGATTTGCTGAGGGAGTCGGCTCAGAGGGCTTACCAGCATGTAATGGAGTATATCGGTAAAACAGCAGAAGATGGGGATAGGCTTGCAGCTATTGAGTTGGGGGGAAATCCATTAGCTGATATAGCTGAAAGGGATGCTTTCCCTGAAAAGGAATTTGGCATAGATTTTATACCAAAGGCAAGGCCTAAGTACGATGTAAAATATATAACCAGGATGTACAGGATGAACGGTACAATAGCAGGGACAAAAGTGGACAGGTTTATATAACTCGAAAGGGATTGTTAGAAGGCGTATTTTTGTTTACTATTAAAATTATCCGCCATTAAAATGACGTAACCTCTGCACTTTAGTGCAGGTGTTGTTAAGTATAAGAAAGTTAAGGAAGAAATATGTCAATATACTGGAATACTGGGGGAAAATCTAATGGTGCTTAATACGAGGCATTTTGGAGAAATTATTGTTCAGGAAGAAGCAATAATAACCTTTGAAGAGGGATTACCGGGCTTTGAGAATGTAAGAAAATTTATAATATTAGATACGCAAAATCCTGAAGAAGAGGGAAATGAATCCCCTTTCAAGTGGCTCCAATGCGTAGATGATCCAATGCTGGCCTTTGTAATAGCTAACCCTTTTGTATTCAGACCGAACTATGACATAGAGCTGAACGATGAAGTTGTAGAGCTGTTGGGAATAGAGAAAGAGGAAGATGTAGTGTTATATGCTATTGCAGTGGTACCTGAGGATATCAGGAAAATAAGCATAAATCTAAAAGCCCCCCTCGTAATAAATGTAAGGAATATGAAGGGTATGCAGGCTATACTTGATACCGATAAATATAGCATAAGGCATTATATCATGGATGAAATTGCCAGACAGGAGGTAGGGGCAAATGCTTGTTCTGACAAGAAAGAAGGACCAGTCTATTGTAATAGGTGATAACATAGAAATAACAGTACTGGAAATACAGGGAGATCAGGTACGTATCGGAGTTAAAGCTCCGAAAAATGTAGTTATCCACAGAAAAGAAATATACCTTGAAATACAGGAGGAAAACCGGAGGGCGGCAGAAATACAGAATAATTTATCAACTGATGTTTTAAAGCAGGCTTTAATGATGGGAAAAGGACAAGGTAGAAACAAAAAAGGTGAAGATAAGGATAAATAAAGACAAGTAAAAACAAAAAAGAAGAAAAAAATTATTTTTCCTATAAAGTTTCCGCAAAAAATATCGATATAATAGATAAGATGTGATAAAGTGTATTTCATAGCGGCCGCATGAAAAATACATTATATTATATTGCAAGAATTATAATTAACCAAAAGCAATTCAAACAAAAAAACAAAAACAAACTGCGGGCAGGGAGGCCCGGAAAAAAACAAGGAGGTAGTTTTTATGAGAATTAACAACAACTTAATGGCAATGAACACCTACAGGCAGTTATCCATTACTAATAGTGCTAGTGCACGTTCAATGGAAAAATTAAGCTCAGGTTATAGGATTAACAGAGCAGGTGATGACGCAGCAGGCCTTACTATTTCAGAAAAAATGAGATCACAGATTAGAGGTTTAAATCAGGCTTCAAGAAATGCTCAAGATGGTATTTCCCTAATTCAGACAGCTGAGGGGGCATTAAATGAATCCCATGCTATTCTTCAGAGAATGAGAGAACTGGCAGTACAGTCTTCCACTGATACAAACACAAATGATGATAGAGCTGAACTTCAGAAGGAAGTTACTCAGTTAATTGCAGAACTGGATAGAATCGGAAACAATACGGAATTTAACACTCAAAAACTATTGGATGGAAGTTTCTCAACTAAACAGATCCATATAGGTGCAAATTCAGGACAAACGTTGACTATTAGTATTGGTAACATGACAGCTAGTGGATTAAGTGTAAGTGGAGTGAATATTTCTACTCAAACTGGTGCAGATGCTGCTATAGAAACCATAGATAATGCCATTAAGTCACTTTCTTCTGAACGGTCCCAGTTGGGTGCATGGCAAAACCGTCTAGAACATACCATTAAAAACCTGGATAATGCGGCAGAAAATCTACAGGCAGCAGAATCCAGAATCAGGGATGTAGACATGGCAAAGGAAATGATGGAATTTACAAGACAGAATATTCTGCAGCAAGCAGCAACAGCAATGCTTGCCCAGGCAAATCAGGCTCCTCAGGGAGTGCTTCAGTTATTAAGATAGTATATGAAAAGATAGTATTTTTAATAAAGGGAGTCAGTATACAGACTCCCTTTATTAAAATTGTGTGCAAATAAAATTTTAATAAATATAGATATTTTGGAAGTTTTATGTTTATACAGCTGCAATAAAATCAAAAAATAGAAAAGGATATCGGATTATGAAACTTAGCATTGGTATGATGGTTAAAAACGAATCAAAGCATTTAGAAAAATGCCTTGAAAGTTTAAAGCCAATTATGAATAAAGTAAAGTCGGAACTGATTATTATAGATACTGGGTCAGAGGATAATACAGTAGAAATTGCAAAAAAATACACCGACAAAGTATATTATCATAAGTGGAATAATAATTTTTCGGAAATCAGGAATATGACCGTAAAATATTCAAAAGGAGAATGGTTTTTTTTTATAGATGGGGATGAAATTCTGGAAAATCCAGGAGAAATGATTCATTTTTTAAATTCTAATATATGTAATAAATACAATTCTGCCTGCGTTTTATTAAAAAATATTATGCAAGATAAAGATGATGCTAGTTATGCTGTGACCATGATTTTACGATTGTTTAAAAAGGATAAAGATTTTCGATTTAAAGGGGCTGTCCATGAACAACCACAGTACAAAAATCCTATATATGCCTTAAATACTACATTGGTTCATTATGGATATATATCGACGGACAAAGTTTTAATGGAGAGAAAATTCAGGAGAAATACAGAAATACTCAAAAGTGAGCTAAATAAAGAACCGGATAATATTTATATCTGGTATCAGATATCCGCCAGCTATGGGATGTATAAAAATTATGAAAAAGCATTGGAATATGCGTTAAAGGCTTATGAAATCGCGAAAAAGAAAAACATGACCTTACATAATAGGATGTATATATATACCCATTTAATGATGATGTATTATGCAAATGAAAAATATGATAAGGTAGAAGAAATATGCAGGGAAGCCTTATCTGTAAAAGACGGATATATAGACTTATACTTTTATATGGCAAGTGCGCAAAAGATGCTTATGAAAAATGAAGAAGCCATAAGAAGTTATTATAAATATTTGTCACTGTTAGATTTGTATAGAAAGAAACAACTTGATACAATAAAGGACAATGCTGTTGCCCATTATTCGTTAGATAAAGCAAATTATGCCTTTGGTGACTTATGTGTTTTATATGAAAGAACAGCTAATTACGAAAAAATACTAGAATATGCAAAAAAAATAGATGATATAAACGTTTTGAGTTCTGTTTTTTATCAAATTATTTCAGCTTACTTAAAGTTAAATTCCATTCATGATTTAAAAATTTATTATGATGAAAAAGTATCCAGGAGGGACGATAAAAGCATTATTCATAAATTTGAAGAAACATTAGAAAATTATATGAAGAATTTAGATTTGGAAGAGCAAATAAGAATAATAATGGAATTTTCTACTGGAAGTACAGCTTACAGCTTATTAAATAAAATAAGGATTAATCTAAAAGAAGATATCTTCGAAATTAATGAAGATATGCTAAAAAATATTTCTGAAATTGATTACAATGAAATTCCGCCATTTTATGGAGATATAATTTACTATTTAATTAAAGCAAAGATTCCATTGGAAAAAATAATTCAAAAAGTAAGTGAAAACAAGCTCATGCAGTTTTTAGGGCATTGTTATAAAAAACATGAAGGGTTTATAAAAACTATTGTAGAATATTTAGAAAATATTAAGGTTATCAGTAATAATTTAATTCAAGTAAGAATTAGTAAGGAGATAGATAAATTCCTATTGTTATCAGAGGAATTAGATGAAGTCCAATACAAGCAAATATTTAGAAGATATTTAAATGATGGTATTTTTTATATCAGTAAACTTTATAATAAAGAAATTATAGAAAAGGAAATGGTTTGTGATGTAAAAAACGAAGAGCATACATTTTTAATGTACATTTATCTGGCTAATAATATAAAAGTTCGGGACAAAAGAAGTTATATTGGTTACTTAAGAAAAGCTCTCAATGCATATCCTTTTATGAAAAAGGGCATACAAATTTTGTTGGATGAATTACAGGAAAACGAGAATATTGAAAACGAAAGTTTACAACAATATCAAACAAAAGTAAAAGAACATATTATACATTACATTAATTGCGGAGAATTAAATAAAGCAAAAACTCTCATTGATGAGTATGAAAGAATAATAAAAACAGATGCAGATATATATTCCATGAAAGCAGTTTTAGCCATGATGGAAAATAGATTAGAAGATGCTGAAAAAGCATTAGAGGAAGGTCTTAAAATAAATCATCGAAACTGTGATTTATTGTATAATAAGGCTTATTTGTATAAACTTAGAGGACAAATTGAAAAAGCTGTAGAAATTTATAATAAAATTTTAGAAACAACAGATGATGTTGAGCTCAAAAAAGAAATAGAAGAAGAATTGTCAAGCTTTTTATGTGAGAAGCATTCTCCCGACTCAAATTATATTGTGACTAAAATGGAGCAACAAGGAATTGTGGGTAAAGAATTGAGTGATAATTGGAATAGTAAAAATTCATCAATGAATAAAGATACGTTTAACGAAGAAAGTGTTTCTATTACTAATGTTGAAATGGAAGACTATAAAAGACAGTTCAAAAGTAATATCGAGTCATTAATAGAGCAAAATTTACTTCAAGAAGCTAAAGAACTGATAAAGGAATATGAGGATATTGTAAAAGATGATATAGATATTTACTCCATAAAAGGAGTTATAGCCATAATGGAAGGGGATATGGATGAGGCGGAGGAGATATTAGGAGCCGGGTATAAAATAGACAATAATAATTCTGATATTCTTTATAATATGGCATGCCTTTACTTTAATAATGGCCAATTTGGGCTAGCTAATCACCTTTTTAAAAGATTATATAATCGAACGAATGATATAAATTTGAAAAAAGAAATAGAAAAGACGGTTGGAGTTTCTATCAAAAGCTGTAAAAACAAAGTGCTAATAGGAAGTCCTATATATCAAAAACCCCAAATTCTAAGAGAGTTTTTACGGTCATTAGAGGAATTGGAAAAAGATGTAATGAAAGTAGACTATTATTTTATTGATGACAACAAAATTGAAGAATCGAGTGATTTATTAAAGCATTTTGCTGAAAAATTAAAAAATGTTTTCATTTACAAAACTCAAAATGAGGATGATTATAGATGTGATAATCATACACATCATTGGAAGGAAAACTTAGTATGGAAAGTAGCGAAATTTAAAGATATGATAATTAAGTATGCCAAAAGGAATGATTATGATTATGTGTTTTTTGTAGATTCTGATATAGTATTACATCCAAATACATTAAAACATCTACTATCAACGGGTAAAGACATAATTTCAGAAATATTTTGGACTAAATGGGAACCGAATTTGCCCGAGTTACCACAGGTATGGTTAATGGATGCTTATACTCAATATAATACTAGACGCGGCGAACAACTAACCAAAAATGAAATAACAAATAGAAGGCAGGCATTTATTAATCAATTAAAAATACCTGGCATATATAAGGTAGGAGGATTAGGAGCATGTACATTGATTAGCAAGTATGCAATCGAAAAAGGTGTTAATTTTAAAGAGATTGAAAACCTATCATTTTGGGGGGAAGATAGGCATTTCTGTATTCGAGCTAAAGCGTTAGGGCTCGATCTTTATGTTGACACACATTATCCTGCTTATCATATTTATAGAGAATCAGATTTGGCAGGAGTTAATGACTATAAAAAAAGAGCAACATCAAAGGTTATAACACTAGTAAATACTAATTATTCTGGTTCTAACAATATTGCAATGTATAAGCTTATACCGGAAAAGATAAAGGATAAATATTATGTTGAACTAGTTAATCAAGATAACAGCTACAGTTTTTTTTATAAAATTATTACAAGTAATGTAGTAATTACAACTGAAGGAAATTATCATTTTAATAAAGAACTATTTAATAGAAAACAATTAGTGATAGATTTATGGCATGGATTTCCTATAAAATCTATGGGATATGTGGATAAAGGAGAAAAATTTAAAGATAATATTGAGAAAATATGGACTAATATAGATTATATAGCGTCTTACTCAAAGTTATTCAATGAGATTATGAATCAATGTATACAAGTAGAGAAAAATAAATATAAAATTCTGGGTGCACCAAGGAATGATTTTTTATTTGTAACTAATGGAAGAGAAAATTTATCGAATTTATTACAAATTGATTTAATTAATAAGAATATTGTTTTATATGTTCCTACATATAGGTATACCGCTAGAGGAAATAGGGAGGATGGAAATAGAAAGTGGAATAATTACTTTGGTTTTGAGTCTTTCGATAATAAAGGTTTTAGTCAGTTTTTGCAGATGAATAATATAGTTTTAATATTGAAACTACATCCGGCAGAAGAGCATATTGTAATTGATAGTTTAAAAGAGAGTAAAAATATACGAATTATTACTAATAATATGCTTTTTGAGAAGCAACTGGATTTGTATGAAGTTTTAAATGGATGTGATGTTTTAATAACAGATTATTCCTCCATTTACTTTGATTTTTTATTATTAGATAGACCGATTATATTCACACCTGTAGATTTAATTGAGTATAGGAAAAATCGGGGGTTTTTATTGGAACCTTATGAGGATTGGACGCCTGGACCTAAATGCTTAAGGCAAGTTGAACTTGAGAAAGAAATAATAAATTGTTTAGCTAACACTAATTATTACCAGGATAAAAGGAAGATTGTTCTAGACAAGGTTCATGAATTTAAAGATGGATTTTCAACGAAAAGAACATGGGAATTTATTGATAATTGCCTGAGTAGCATGTAATTATTTTATGAATACTTTTAAAGTGAGGTTTTAGAAATTATGAAAGCGGTAATTTTAGCGGCAGGAATAGGTTCAAGATTACGTCCTATAACTGATAATACACCAAAAACACTCGTAAAAGTAAATGGCAAGCCAATAATTAATTATATTCTTGATGCTATACAATCGGTTGGTATTTATGATGTAATTATATGTAATGGATATAAAGCAGCAAAATTAGTGAATCATTGTAGAACATACTATCCTGATATTAATTTCATATTTGTAGAGAACAAGGAATATGATAGTACGAATAATATGTATTCTTTTTATCTTGCAAAAGATTACTTAGATGATGACATTATACTAATGAATGCAGATGTGGTTTTTGATAAAGATATTTTAAAGGGTATGATATTACAACACAATACAATGGTTGCGGTAGAAAGGGGTAGATATTTGGGAGAATCTATGAAAATAATTGTAGAACAAGGAATAATTAAAGGAATATCTAAAGAGTTTTCTGCAGAACAGTCTTACGGAACATCTATTGACATATATAAAATTATGAAGGATGATTTAGAATGTATCAAAAATGAAATGTATGAAATCATAGAAATAAAAAATGAAAAAACCCGTTGGACAGAAGTAATGTTGAACAATCTCTTCAATAATGGTGAATTAATAGCATTTCCATATGATATTTTTAATAAAAAATGGGTTGAAATTGATAATTATATGGACTTGATGGAAGCAGAAAAATTATTTGGAGAAGAAATATGAAATGACGTAATTTATAACGATTATAATAAGAGTTTTGTAATCTTTGCAGATTAAACATGTTAAGCAAGAATATGTTACTATTTTTCAAATACGTTCTATATTATATGTAGCAAATAAAATTGAAGGTGATACTATGCGTATAATATGGCAGAATATTTGTAAAATTATAGAAAGAGAATTGCAAGTTGATATCATTAAGACTGATAATATAGTAATAGAAGAATTTAATTACCAGACCGGGAAATGGAGTCCAGGAACACTCCCTTTAGTAAAAAAGATAATTGTTAGAGATCCTTTATCTAAAAATGGCGTAAGCTATTTAATTGTAGCTATTGAAGTACTTGACGGTGATATATGGGAAATAAAAGTACGTGGGTTACGGAACAAAAGAAATTCAGAATTTACTAAAACTGTTTCTCAGAGCGACATTATTGAACTGTAATTTGAAATGCTTAAATTTTGCTTTTTTAGATAGTTTTTAGAGGATGTTATTACGGTCATTAGAGGACAGACATGTATGTCTTGTAAAATTGGTATAGTTCTATTTAAAACAAAGCTTGGATTAAATGAAAGAATTTTCAAGTCTTATGGAATCGCTTTGAAGAATTGTCACAATATATTGCGCTAATATTGTTCTACCTGTACTTTACACAAGTAGTTGTAAATCATTGAATTTTGTGTAAAATTAGTATATAATATGTCACATAAGATAATGACATATAGTAATATGCATTATGGTGCAATATTGTTCCTTTAAAAGGATGATTTTATGATAGATTTATTGGTGGGTGAAATGAAAAAGTAAAATCCACTTTGTAGGATTAAATTCCACCCAAATATATAGTTAATTAAAAAATGTGATATAGTGTTCACTTATATTAACTATTTTATAGAAGATTTTGCTGTAACAGCAA